>NZ_JBPXMQ020000001.1:278730-436069 GCF_053470405.2 Azospirillum mesophilum | reverse complement strand
CACCCGTGCGCCACTAAGGCCGAAGCCTTCGTTCGACTTGCATGTGTTAGGCATGCCGCCAGCGTTCGTTCTGAGCCAGGATCAAACTCTCAGGTTCAAGCTGAGCCGAAGCTCACTTGACAGGGTCGCCTCAAGCGCCCTCACCCAAGCTTTCGAAACTGAAGTCTCTTACTGCTTGACCAGGATGCTCTACAGACGACCCGCGATGCCGATCCCCCTTCCGAAGAACCGGTCCGCGGCCAACGGCCAAAACACCGCCGCCTGCGCATCCCTTCTCACAACACGGTATCCACAATTTCCAAGAACCCGCGGCGCCACCTGGGGAACCGCAAAACCCCGCGCTCAGTCCCGTATGAGGAGTGAGCCGCCAGGGCCAGATTGTCATCTGTTTCCCGGCCCGGCGGCGCTTCGTCAGCGGCCACCGCGTCGGTGGACCGGGTTATAGGCGCGGCCCCGCCGGACAGGCAAGCGCTTTTTTGACAAGTGGATGAAAATTTTGCGGACCGCAGCGTTTCCAGGTGCTTGGCGGGCCGTATGTCGTACGCGGGCCTACAGCAAACCAAGCGACCGCAGCTCGGCGGCGAGATGCGCTGGCAGTTCGTCCCCCTGCCCGCCGGCCTCCGCCAGATCCTTGGGCGCCGCCTGAGGGTCCAGATAGCGCCAGCCCTGGAAAGGACGATGAGCGGTGGGAACGATCGGAACCAGTTCCGCATCGAGGCCAAGGGTGCAGTAACCCTCCCCTTCCTCGTCGACACCAATGTCGATGGCGAGCACGCGCTGGCGCGCTGTGACGCTGCCGCGGATCACCCAGTAAATCGAGCCGCCGTTCAGAATTTCCTCGCCGCGCTTCGGAACGCGGCGGGTGTAGACGGGCACGACCGGACGCCCGTCGCTGTGGACGGCCCGGCGCGCCTGAACCTCGGTCAGATGATCAAGGTCACGGATTCCGACGGCAAGCTTGATCAGATGCAGGGGCATGGACGGCTCGGGAGTTGGGAAGCGGAGAGGACCCGCTGCCCAGATGGGATGTTCCGACGTCGTTTCCAGCCGCTCCGCGTGCGGAGTCTTCTCCCCGCTCCGGATCGCCCGTCAGGCGGGAATGGCGTTGTGGGCGCGGCAGCGCCCTTCGAAGTCGGCCGTCACGAAGTCGGGCTTCTTGTACAAGCCCTTCATCCAGCTGGCGAGGGTGCAGAGGTCTTCCAGGCGCACGGTTTCATGCAGCGTGTCGTCCGGAAAGTTGATTTCGAACGTCTCCGCGATGTGGTCGAGCACCTGTTCGAGCTGTTCGGTGCTGAGGCCGATTCCCCCGTCCAGAAGCGCGTTGCGGGTGAGAATCTTCTCGTCGACGCCGTACTCGTCCCGGATCAGCTTTACGATCCAGCGAAAGAGGTGCATCCAATTGGTGATCCCAAGGATCGCGTCCGACATACCCGGTCCCTCATAGCGCGAAGTGCCGCGACAGTCTGGCACGCATTCTTTGCAAAATCATTGCGTGAAAATGCCGCTTCCGGCTGGACGGGGCCACACTGGTAGAGTGCGACGCATGCACGCACCCTATGTGAACCTCTCTCTGTCGATGATCCTGGTCGGACTGTCGGTGCCGGCGTCCAAGGTGATTGTCGCCCATGTGCCGCCGCTGGTGACCGCAGACCTGCGGTTCGCCATGGTCGCGCTGCTGCTGGCCCCCTTCGCTCTACGGGGAGGGCGCGGAGCCTTGCCCGCCTCGGCGCGGGACTGGACCAGCCTGACGCTGCTGGCACTGTTCGGCATGGTGCTATTCAACCTGTTCTTGCTGTACGGGCTGCGCGCCACCAGCGCGGTTGCGGCGGGCATCATCACCAGCACCATCCCGGCGATGACCGCCCTGAGCGCCGCCCTTATTCTGCGCGAGCGCGTGTCGGGCGGGAGCATGGCCGCCATCACCCTTGCGGTTCTGGGCATGACGACCCTGAACCTGCGGCCGGGCGACGGCACCGGTCCCGACGACTCGGCGGTGGGCAATGCGCTGGTGCTGGGGGCAGTCCTGTCGGAGGCGCTGTACGGCGTCTTCGCCCGGCGACTCGGAGGACGGGTGCCGCCGCTCACCCTCACTTTTCTGGCAAACGCGCTGTCCACGGCGATGATGGCGCCGGGAGCGCTCGCCACGCTCGGTGGGTTTGAGCCGGCTCTTGTGCCCGTGTGGGTCTGGGCGCTGTTCGTGGTCTCGGGGCTGTCCAGCGGGCTGCTGGCCGTGGTTCTGTGGATGCGCGGGATCGCCCACGTCCCCGCCAACCGCGCCGGGCTGTTCACCGGGCTGATCCCGGCTGCGGGGGTGCTGGCCTCCGTCCTGTTCCTGGGCGAGGCATTCACACTGGCCCACGCGGCCGGGCTGGCCTGCGTCCTGCTGGGGTTGGCCGTCGGGACGGGAGCACTTCGGCTGAAACGCTCTTAAGGCCGGTTTTCAGAGCGCATTGAGGCGGTTTGCGACGATGAAGACGCCATCGCCCTTTGCCTCGGGGAACCAGAAAAAGGCATTCTGAAAGCCGGCCCTACGCTGATGGCGTCTTGGGGAACACAAATTCCGTGACTGCCGGGTGACAAGCGAAATTGTGTAAAGATTTCAGTGTGGTGCGGGCGGCGGGACTCGAACCCGCATACCAATAGGTGAGGGATTTTAAGTCCCTTGCGTCTGCCAATTCCGCCACGCCCGCTCACCGCCGGCGGACCGGCTTCGAGCATGGGGAAGGCCCCGCTCGCCCTGGTTGCATATTATCGTATGCAGCCTTCCGTTCCGCCGGACTGACTTAGACAATCAGGAGGCGTTCGGTCAAGGACCGTGCGCGCCTCAGGCGGAATCACCATGTTTTTTCCACGCAACCTCAACGTTCACCGGAGCGGAGCATGGAGTCGTTCAATTGGCTTGGGCTGGTCAGCCTGTTGATGGTGGCCGTGCTGGTGGTTCCGGCGGCGCTGGCTCGCAACCGGCGCACGTGGCTGCCCTACGCGGCGGCTTGGCTGGCCGTCATCGTGGCGCTGATCTGGGCCTATCAGGCGTTCGGGCCGTTTTAGCGCTCTGATCGGAAGGCTCGGTCAGGGGCGCGTGTCCTCGTTCAGGGTCATGACCCCGATGCCCATCGCCACGCTGCCGAAGGTGACGATCAGCCCCATATAGAGCATCACCCCGGCCACAAGGCCGTGGTCGCTCGTCCAGATCAGCGTGGCGAGGTTGGCGACGTCGAACAGCAGGAGACCCGTGCCCAGAACCACCGCACCGGCCACGCCGGACAGCAGGTGCTTCAGCAGGAACAGGATTGCGGCTTTTTCGAAAGGCTTCATGACACGACGCTTCACATCGTCTCTCCCAGATCCTCAACATAGATTTGTTCAGTGTAGCGACAATATGCCGCACCCTCTGATTTGCGGCCAAGGTCCCCTGCGCTGACCGCCTACCCTTTCGTACCGACCGTGACGTTCGGGGTACCGCCCAACCGGCGGACGATGCCGGCCAGTTCCTCCGTCGCCGCCTCCACGCGGGTCTCGTCGGTGCCGCGCAGGACGAGGCTGACGCCGAAGAAGCCGTTGCGGAAATAGGGATAGCTGCCGATCTCCAGGTCGGGATAGCGGTCCTGGAGCGCCCCCAGATCCTCCGCGATGCGGCCCTCGGCCAGTTCGCAGGCCACGGTGCGGGCGTGCAGGGCCGGACCGCCCTGCAGGCGCGGCAGGATGGTGTCCAGCATCGCCTGCATGATCCGGGGCACGCCGGCCATCACGAAGACGTTGCCGATCTGGAAGCCCGGGGCCTGGCTGATGGGGTTGTCGATCAGCGTGGCGCCCGCGGGGATGTTGGCCATGCGCAGCCGCGCCTCGTTGAGCTGTCCCGGCTCGTAGTGCCGCTCCAGCCGCGCGACGGCCTCCGGGTTGCGCTCCAGCGCGACGCCGAAGGCCTTGGCGATGCAGGCGGAGGTGATGTCGTCGTGGGTCGGGCCGATGCCGCCCGTGGTGAAGACGTAGCCGTAGCGCCCCCGCAGGGCGTCCAGCGCCGCGATGATCTCCTCCTCCACGTCCGGGACGACGCGGACCTCGCGCAGGCGGACGCCGATCTCGCCAAGCTTTTCCGCGATGTGCGGCAGGTTGGCGTCCTTGGTGCGGCCGGACAGGATCTCGTTGCCGATGATCAGGAGGGCGGCCGTGGGATTGGGGGCAGTCGGATTGGGAGTGATGGCGGCGGGCGCGGCGGTGGACATGCGGAGTGGGCTCCGTTCTGCGGTGGCGTTGGGGATAGCCCGGCGGGCTTGCCGGAAAGAGGGGTACGCCTTTAACGTAGCCTTCAAGATGCGCTTCCCCACCCCCCTCCTTCAAGGCCGCCTCGTCCGCCGCTACAAGCGGTTCCTCGCCGACGTCGAGTTGGACGGCGCGGTCGTCACTGCCCATGTGCCCAATTCCGGCAGCATGATGGGGCTGGACGCGCCGGGATCGGCCGTCTGGCTGTCGCGCTCCGACAACCCGAACCGCAAGCTGGCCCACACGCTGGAGCTGGTGGAGGCGGACGGAGGACCCCATGGAAAATGCCTGGTGGGGGTCAACACGTCGCACCCCAACGGGCTGGTCGCGGCGGCCATCGCCGCCGGCACGATCCCGGAGCTGGCCGGCTACCCCCGCCTGCGGCGCGAGGTGAAATACGGCAAGAACTCCCGCATCGACGTGCTGCTGGAGGACGATGCGGAGCACGGGGGGCGCCCGCCCGTCTATGTGGAGGTGAAGAACGTCCATCTGCGCCGGCCCCACATCGGCGACGGGTGTGGCGCGGAGTTCCCGGACTGCGTGACCGCGCGCGGGGCGAAGCACCTGGAGGAAATGAGCGAGATGGTGCGCCAGGGCGCGCGCGCCGTCATGGTGTATCTTGTCCAGCGGACCGACTGCGCCTACTTCCGGGTTGCCGCGGACATCGACCCGACCTACGCCGCCGGCTTGCGCCGGGCGCGCGAATCCGGTGTGGAAGCCCTGTGCTGGTCCTGTAGGATCACGCCGGAGCTGATCGAACTCGACCGGCCGCTGCCGATCCGCCTGGACTGAGTGCGCCCAGTCTGAGTGCGCCCAGTCTGAGTGCAATGAACCGTTTTTCTTGGAAAGGCCGCAAGGCCGATTGTTTGACAGGGGCTACTCTCTTGGACCACAACGACCTCGATTCCCATCGCATCCGGATCCACGGGCCGGAGGAGTTCGAGGGCATGCGACGGGCCGGACGGCTGGCCGCCGCCACGCTCGACTTCATCACGCCCTATGTGCAGCCCGGCGTCAGCACCGGCGAGTTGGACCGGCTGCTGGAACAGTATATCCGCGACCACGGCGGCATCCCGGCACCGCTGGGCTACCGGGGCTTCCCGCGGGCGAACTGCATTTCCGTCAACCATGTGGTCTGCCACGGCATCCCCGGCGACAAGCGCCTGATGAACGGCGACATCCTGAACATCGACGTGACGCCCATCCTGGACGGCTGGTACGGCGACAGCAGCCGCATGTACCTGTGCGGCGACGTCAGCGTGAAGGCGAAGAAGCTGGTGGACGTGACCCACGAGGCGCTGATGATCGGCATCCGGCAGGTGAAGCCCGGCGCCACGCTGGGCGACGTCGGCCACGCCATCCAGACCTACGCCGAAAGCCACCGCTTTTCGGTCGTGCGCGATTTCTGCGGGCACGGCCTGGGACGCGTCTTCCACGAGCCGCCGTCGGTCCTGCATTTCGGCAACCCCGGCACCGGCGTCGTGCTGAAGGAAGGCATGTTCTTCACCATCGAGCCGATGATCAACGCCGGCCGCTACGACGTGAAGATCCTGGGCGACGGCTGGACCGCCGTGACCAAGGACAAGTCGCTGTCCGCCCAGTTCGAGCATTCCATCGGCGTGACCAAGGACGGCTGCGAGATCTTCACCCTGTCCCCCGCCGGCTTCCACAAGCCGCCCTATGCGCTCCCGGCCGAAGAGGCCGCGGCGGTTTGACGGTTTGACCGTCCCGTTCGGCCTCGGCGCGCGCCGGCCACCCGGCGCGCGTTGCCCGGTTTGAATTTCCCGCGGAAGAGGTATAGTCCGGCGCACACCTATGTAGGGCAGCGCTGGGCATGGCGGGGAGCAAAACCAGAAAGGGCATGGCGGACGCGGGGTTCGCACCGGATCTCCTGGGACCGGTGGCGGAGCCGCCCGGCGGGGACGAGGCCCATCACCAGGGCCACCGCGCGCGCCTCTACGCACGCTTCCTGCAGGGTGGGCCGGACGCGCTCCAGGACTATGAGCTGCTGGAGATGATCCTTTTCGCGGTCAACCCGCGCCGCGACGTGAAGCCGCTCGCCAAGACGCTGATCAAGGCGTTCGGGGACCTGTGGGGCGTGGTGAACGCGCCGCCGGAGCGGCTGCGCGGCTACAGCGTGGATGGGGTGTCGCTTGCCTCCGACAAGGCGGTCGCCATGGTGCGGGTGGTCGGGGCGGCGGCGTTGCGCGGGATGCGGCAGCAGGTCATCAACCGGCCGGTGCTGGCCTCCTGGCAGGCGCTGTTGGAATACTGCACGGCCGCCATGGCGCACGCGCCGACGGAGCAGTTCCGGCTGCTGTTCCTGGACCGCAAGAACAAGCTGATCGCCGACGAGGTGCAGCAGACCGGCACGGTGGACCACACGCCCGTCTACCCGCGCGAGGTGGTGAAGCGCGCGCTGGAGCTGTCGGCCTCGGCCATCATCCTGGTGCACAACCATCCGTCCGGCGACCCGACGCCCAGCCGCGCCGACATCGAGATGACCAAGGAGATCGTGCGCGCCGGCCACGCCCTGGGCATCATGGTCCACGACCACATCATCATCGGCAAGGGCAAGCACGCCAGCTTCAAGGCCCAAGGACTGATGTAGCCGGGCTGATGTTGCGGCCGGGACGGCTACTCCACCGCTTCCAGGATCGCGGCCTGACGGTCGATGAAGGCGGCGAAGTCGTTGAAGGGCATCGGCCGGGCCAGCAGGAACCCCTGGATCTGGTCGCAGCCGAGCCGGGCGAGGCAGCCGAACTGCTCCTCCGTCTCCACGCCCTCCGCGATGGTCTGCATGCGCAGGGACCGCGCCATGCCGATGATCGCCTCCGTGATCGCGCCGCCGTCGGAGCCGTCGGTCAGGCCCAGCACGAAGGAGCGGTCGATCTTCAGCTTGTCCACGCGGAAGCGCTTCAGGTAGCTGAGGCTGGAATAGCCGGTGCCGAAATCGTCGATGGCCAGCGCCACGCCCATCTCGCGCAGCCGCGCGAAGGTGTTGGCGACCATGTCGGAATCGTCCATCAGCACGCTTTCCGTCACCTCCAATTCCAGGCAATGGCCCGGCACGTTGTAGGCCGACATCCAGAAGGCCACCCGCTCCGCCAGGCCGGGGCGGCGCATCTGCACCGCGGACAGGTTGATGGCGATCAGCAGCTCGTGGTTGCGCGCGATCAGCTCGGCCGCGCGGCGGCAGGCCTCGCCCAGCACCCAGTCGCCCAGCGGCAGGATCAGGCCCGTGTCCTCGGCCACCGGGATGAACTGGCCGGGCGGGATCAGCGTGCCGTCCGGGCGGCGCCAGCGCACCAGCGCCTCCGCCCCCACCAACCGGCGGCCGTCCACCGAGAACTGCGGCTGGAAATGCAGCTCCATCTCGTTGTTGGCGAGCGCGTGGCGCAGGTTGCTTTCCAGCCACATGCGCTGGGACGCGCGCTCGTTCAGCTCCGGCGTGAAGAACTGGTAGTTGGCGCGGCCGGCCTCCTTGGCGGCGTACATCGCCATGTCCGCGCTCTTCATCAGCGCGTCGATGCTGTGGCCGTCGTCCGGATAGATGGCGATGCCGATGGACGGGGAGATCGGCAGCTCGTGCCCCTCCACGGCGAAGGGTTCCGCCATCGCCCGCATCACCGTTCGGGCCACCGCGCAGGCGGCGTCGGCGCTGTCCAGGTCGCTGACCATGATGACGAACTCGTCGCCGCCCTGGCGGCTGACCGTGTCGCTGGCCCGCACCGTCTCGGTCAGGCGGGCGCCCACCTCGCGCAGCAGCTTGTCGCCGATCCCGTGCCCAAGGCTGTCGTTGATCGTCTTGAAGCGGTCCAGGTCCACGAACAGCAGCCCGACCTTCTTGCCGTGCCGGTCGGCGACGAGCATCGCGCGTTCCAGCCGGTCGCGCAGCAGGAAGCGGTTGGGCAGGTTGGTCAGGAAGTCATACTGGGCGAGGTGGCGGATCCGCTCCTCCTGCGCGCGCTTCTCGGTGATGTCGGAGAAGGCGGCGATGTAGTTGACGACCTCCCCCGCCTCGTTGCGCACGACCTGGATGGACAGCCACTCCGGATAGACCTCTCCCGACTTGCGCTTGTTCCAGATCTCGCCGGACCAATGCCCGGCCTCGTTCAGCTTCGCCCACATCTCGCCGTAGAAGTCGATGTCCTGCTCCCCGGACGCGAGCTTGCCGGGATCCTCGCCGATCACCTCCTCGCGGCTGTAGCCGGTGATGCGGCAGAAGGCGTCGTTCACGGCGACGATGCGATTCTTTTCGTTGGTGACGACCATGCCCTCGGCGGCGTTGTCGAACACCTTGGCGGACAGGCGCAGTTCCCATTCCGCCCGCTTGCGCTCCGAGATGTCGCGGGCGATGGCGCAGTAATAGGCCTCGCCCTCGTAAAGCACGCGGCTGGCCGTCACCTCCAGTTCCAGCAGGCGGCCGTCGCGGGTGCGGTAGGCCGTCTCGTAATGGGCCGACGCCTCCGCCTCGCGCGCCTGGAACTCCACCAGCAGGTCGGCATGGCCGCCCGCCAGTTCCTCCAGCGTGGCGCCCAGCGCCTCGCAGCCGAAGGAGTTGACATAGGCGATGCGCAGGCCGGCGTCGGCCAGCACCACGATTTCCGACACATGGTCCACGAAGAAGTTGGCGAGGTAGAGCTGCCGCGCTCGCTCGCGCAGCATGCTGTCGCTCTGCCGCATGCTGGACCGGTACTTGCCGACGATCCGCCGGATCCAGCCGGTGACCAGCCAGGACAGCGCGGCCGAGGCCGCCAGGGCGATGACCACAACCGCCACCGTGGTCAGGACGCGCCGCGCCATGCCGTCGCTCAGCTCGGCCCGGCGCACCTCCATGACCTTGCCGATGTCGTCGATGTAGAAGCCGGCGATCAGGACCCAGCCCCAGACGTCCGGCGCCGACACATAGGCGATCTTCGGCGTCGGCCGCCCGGTGACCGGGTGCACCCAGCTGTAGCGCAGCTCCCCGCCGCCCTGCCGGCCGATCTCCAGAAGGTGGCTGACGAGGTCGCGCTCCGTCTCCCAGGGCAGGTCGCGGGCGTTCATCCCCTCCGACGCCGGCGCGGTCGGCGACAGCAGCACCTGCCCGTCCTGGCGCAGCACGGAGATGTAGCCCGTCTCCCCAAAGCGCAGGGCGCGCAGGCGGTCCAGCGATTCCCGCTGCAACTTGTCCTGAAGCGCGGTGGTGTATTCCCCGGCGCCGATCAGCCAATCGAACGGCTCGAACCGGCGCACGTAGGTGAACTTCTCCGCCATCGTGTAGGGGCTGCCGGGCGCGTACCAGCGGTAGCGGGCGAAGCCCTGGGCTTCGGGGTCCTGCGCCGCGCGCAGCAGGCTGCGCATGACGTAGTTGCCGGCATCGTCCCGGTTGTCGAGCAGTGAGCTGCCTTCCCGGTGCGGATCGATGGGCAGCAGCACGCAGGTGCCGTTCATGTCGTCGATGAAGTAGTAACCGCGCCCGCCGAAGAAGCGCAGCGGGCGCAGGGTTTCCTTGATCGACTCCTTGATCGCGGCTTCCGGCAGGTAGTCCTTTTCGCGCTCGTAAAGGGATTGGGCGATGCTGTAGGCCTCGTCCACCTGGGAGCGCAGCTGTTCCTTCAGCAGCGGTTCGGTGCGCGAGCGCATGTAGGCGAGGTAGGAGCGCGCGTTCTCCAGCTCCTGCTCCAGGGTGTGGCGCTGCTCATCCATGTAGCGCGCCTCGGTCTGGCGCAGGTCGGCCGCGAAGTCGGTCCAGTGCTGCCAGATGAAATAGGCGCCGAGCCCGAGCCCCAGCATTGCTACCAGGAATAGCGACGCGAAGAACTGAAGCCGGTAAAGCCGCGCCTCGTCGGAGGAACGGGACGGCTCGCGCATCAGTTCGGCAATCGGGTCGGACAAGACAGGCGGGTCGGACAAGGAAGGCTCTCCTGGAACCGCGTCCGAATAGATCGCCCGGGCGCGTTCATGCTCTTTGATTAATGCGCGCAACACGGAATCGGCAAGACGTTCGCGTTGACCAGGGCGCGACGAATTGACTGCCCTCCTCCACCTTTCGGATCCTCGGCGCAACGCTTTGATATCAAAGTATGAGGATAGCACGTTCCCACGCCGGAAAAAGAGAATTCCCGGTTTCCGGTGGGGCTAATGGCGTTGGATATGGTTAAAGGACGCGCGTCGCAGGCACCGGAACGGGCGACCCGTCCCGTTCCGGCCCGGCGGCTTCCGACAATCCTGTCCGGTCTACAGGCCGGTGTCCTGGGGCAGGTTGAGCCGTTCCAGGACGCGCTTGCGCGCCTGCCCGCGCTCCACGTCGGAGACGTGCAGCAGGCCGCCGATGCGGCGCAGCAGGTTGGCTTCCAGGTCGTTCAGGTCGCCGTCCGCGTAGGCGACCTCCCACAGCATCTCGATGATCCACAGCCGCTTGTCGGGCGGGCAATGGTCGTTGATGACGCTGATGTAGCGGTAGTAGGGCGAGGCCCCTTCCGTATCGAACACGGCGGAGGACAGCAGGTCCTGCGCCTCTTCCTCGGTCAGGTTGAAGTGGCGGCGCGTGACGTCGAGGATGCGTTCGCGCTCCGGCGCGGTAATGGTGTTGTCGGTGCGCGCCGCCTCGACCAGAAGCGCCGCCGCGGCCGCCTGGAGCGTGTTGCGGTCGGCGGCGCCAGGGTCGGTTTCGTGGAACAGAGCCCTGATCCGGTTCAGCATCGGTCCTCCGCGAATCCTTCCAATTTCACAGGAAGATGGACCGCGGAGAACGGAAGGCCAGACCTGGGCGGGAGCGCCCCGGATTAGCGCCCCTGATTAGCGCCCCCGGATCAGCGCTTGGCGGGGGTGCGCTTCGGGCGCTTCATCACCAGCGTCGTCCACTCCCCGACCGGGATGCGGGAGACGAGGTGCAGGCCCTGGGTGCGGTGGGCCTGGATGACGTGGCGTTCCTGCCGGTTCAGCAGGCCGGCCAGGACCGTGTACCCGCCCGGCTGCAGGTGGCGGCGGAGCTGCGGCGCCATGCGGGCCAGCGGACGGGCCAGGATGTTGGCGGTGATCAGGCCGTAGGGCTTGTGCTTGCCCACGATGGGGGTGTGGTAGCCGTCGCCGCCCTGAGAGCGGATGCGGGACTTCACGCCGTTGATGGCGGCGTTGACGCGGGTGACGCGCACCGCCTCCGGGTCAATGTCCACGGCGGTGACGGGGATGCCCCAGCGCTTGGCGACGGCCAGCGCCAGGATGCCGGAGCCGCAGCCCATGTCGAGCGCCCCGCCCCGGCCGCTGCGCGGCAGCCGCAGGCGGCGGGCCAGACGGTCGAGCGCCTGCAGGCACCCGTTGGTGGACCCATGCTCCCCCGTGCC
Source organism: Azospirillum mesophilum (assembly GCF_053470405.2). NCBI lineage: Bacteria > Pseudomonadati > Pseudomonadota > Alphaproteobacteria > Rhodospirillales > Azospirillaceae > Azospirillum > Azospirillum mesophilum. Next base: position 424,481 of record NZ_JBPXMQ020000001.1, on the reverse strand, counting down.
GAAGGCGGTCGCGGCGTCGACCAGCAGCGGGATGCTGCCAGCCGGCACGACGCCCTCGTGGTGCGAGCCGTGCACGAAGAAGCGCCCGGCCTGGATCGGCGGGAAGCCCTGGTAGCTGTGCGACACCCAGTCGATGCTGGGCAGTTCCTCGACGATCAGCTTCGGCTCGGGGATGTCCACCGCCTGGGCCAGCACGGCGACGCGGGCGTTCAGCCGCGCCTCGTCCGGCTGCCCGTAGAGGGTGGCCTCGACCAGCCAGGCCCCGCCCTCCTCCAGCTCGAACGTCGAAACCGCGTCGGCTTGATCACCCACCGCCTCGGCGAAGGCGGGAGCGTGGGCCTCGGGAACGACAAGGGCGATGCGCCAGAGCTTGGTGCGGGACATGAGGGGCGGCTTTCCGGGAAAATCGTCGCTACGGCCCCGGTTTTACCACTTGGTCATCAAGACACAAAGTTTTTCACAGGCGTCCGCCTGGTGGGTTTTTTTACAAGGCGCTCACCGGCCCGACAGGCGGTCGGCGATGTCGTGCATGCCCTGCTCGCGCAGGATGGTCTGGCGGTGCCGGACAAGGCGGCGGGCGAGCGCCTTTTCGGACTCCAGGCCGCCGATCACCCGGCCCTGCCCGTCCTTCAGCCGGGTGGAAAGCTGGTCCACCAGCAGGGCCTCCGCCTTGCGGTCGCGGCGGTCGAGGGGCTGGTTGCCGTCCAGCGACCGGCGGATGCGCTCCACCAGCACGGCCTGGCAGCCGGGCGCGCGGCCGTGCACGATCAGGTCGCCGATGCGGGTGAACATCGGGTGGACCGGCTGGGCGTCCGGGGTGGGATCGCGGCCGAGCAGATGGTCGGCCATCACGCACAGCCCCATGGCGAGGTTCGGCTGGTCCCCCAGCAGGTCCTTCACCACATCGACCGAGCCCAGCACGTCCGCCATCACCCCGTCGATCAGCAGGAAATGGCGGGGCTCCGAATCCTCGTGAAGCAGGTCGAGCAAGCTGTCCAGCTTGCCCATCAGCGAGTTCCGGTTGGCGAGGTGCAGCACAAGCTGGCCCAGGAAGACCGCGTCGTGCCCGTCCTCCCCCACCGCCGCGTCGATGGCGCGGCTGGAGGCGGGGAGATCCCTGGGGTCGAAGTCCGGCAGGCGCTTGCGCTCGGCGTGGAAATCGCGGGCGCGGGCCGCGACCACGTCGGCAAGGGCGCGCAGTTCCTTCACCCGCGCCGGAACCGGCGTGCCGTGGACGTCGGCGTGGTGGCGCGCCACGGCGTGGATGGCGGCACCCAGCAGCGTGCCCTGGTCCTCCAGCTTTCGGATGTAGCTCCAGGAATGCAGAAGCTCGGTCGGGGAGATCTGGAACTTGTCGAGAAAATGGCGCAGCAGGCGCCCCATCACCACGCGCGCCTCGAAGCCGTACAGGTCATCGGGAGCTTGACAGAAGGGCGCCCCCTCCGCCGTGCCGCCGAGGAGGAGCGGCTTTTCCTTCACCACCGGAACCGACTTCTGGAAGATGATGCGTTCCAGAACGACGCCCGCCAAGGACCGGAATTTGGTGATCTTCACCTCCTCCGCCCCGCCGGTGGTCATCTGGACGCGCGCGCTGGACATCGCGGCGCCCTCCTCCTGGAAGGAGCCCTCGATCACCCAGCGCCCCTCGCGGCGGACCTGGACTTCGAAGCGGGTGCTGGTGGTACCGAACACGGGTTGGGCTTCCGGCGGATTTTTGCAACTTTGAAACTGGAATTTACGTGTTGGCAACCTCTTTCGCTGTGACGGCCGTCACAGAAGGCCTCACCCCGCCTTGTCCGCCGGGACCACGAAGCTGTCCATGACCTTCTTCACGCCCGCGTGGTCGAAGTCGATCTCCAGCTTGTCCTGCTCCACCGCCGTGACGGTGCCGTAGCCGAACTTCTGGTGGAACACCCGCGCCCCCTTGGGGAAGGGCGCGTTGGGGCGCGGGCGCTGCTCGACATGGTAGGCGCCGCCGTCCAGCGTGATGGTGCGCGGGGCCGGGGGCTGCTGGCGCGAGGCGTTGCGGAAGGCCGAATAGGCCGGCGAGTCGCGGAAGCTCCCGGCCCCACCGCCTCCACCGGCGTAAAGGCCGCTCGCCGCTTCCGCCTCCACATCGTCGGAGGGAAGCTCGTCCACGAAGCGGGAGGGGATGGCGCTGACCCAGTTGCCGTAAAGCCGCCGATTGGCCGCATGGCTGATGTAGGCGCGCTTGCGGGCGCGGGTCAGCCCGACGTAGGCGAGGCGCCGCTCCTCCTCCAGCCCGGCGATGCCGGTCTCGTCCAGCGCGCGCTGGTTGGGGAACACGCCCTCCTCCCAGCCGGGCAGGAAGACCATGTCGAACTCCAGCCCCTTGGCGCCGTGCAGCGTCATCACCGTGACCTGCTCGATGCCCGACGCCTCGGCGTTCTCCATCACCAGCGCGACATGCTCCAGGAAGCCGGAGAAGTTCTCGAACTCCGCCATGGCGGTGATCAGTTCCTTCAGGTTCTCCAGCCGGCCGGGCGCCTCGGGCGTCTTGTCCTCCTGCCACATGCGGGTGTAGCCGGACTCGTCCAGGATCATGCGCGCCAGATCGGTGTGCGGCATGGTCGCCATCAGCGTGCGCCAGCGGAAGAAGTCCTGGAGCAGCGTGCGGACGGTGCCGCGCACCTTCGGTTTCAGCTCGTCGGTTTCGGTCAGTGCCCAGCCGCCCTCGGTCAGCGAGACGCCGCGCGTGCGCGCCGCCTGATAGAGGCATTGCAGCGCCGCCGGCCCGATGCCGCGCTTGGGCACGTTGATGATGCGCTCGAAGGCGAGGTCGTCGTCGGGCGAGTGCACGACGCGGAAATAGGCCATGGCGTCGCGGATTTCCTGCCGCTCGTAGAAGCGCGGGCCGCCGATCACGCGGTAGGGAAGGCCCAGCGTGATGAAGCGCTCTTCGAACTCGCGGGTCTGGAAGCCGGCGCGGACCAGCACGGCGATCTGGGAGAGCGGCACGCCCTGGCGCTGCAACGCCTCGATCTCGTCGCCGATCCAGCGGGCCTCCTCCTCGCCGTCCCAGACGCCGCGCACGCGGATCGGCTCGCCGCCGTCGGCCTGCGTCCACAGCGTCTTGCCCAGCCGCCCCTTGTTGTTGGCGATCAGGCCGGAGGCGGCGGCCAGGATGTGCCCGGTGGAACGGTAGTTCTGCTCCAGCTTGATGACCTTGGCGCCGGGGAAGTCGGCCTCGAAGCGCAGGATGTTGCCGATCTCCGCGCCGCGCCAGGCGTAGATCGACTGATCCTCGTCGCCCACGCAGCAGATGTTCTTGTGCGCCTGGGAGAGGATGCGCAGCCACAGATATTGCGCGACGTTGGTGTCCTGGTATTCGTCCACCAGCACGTACTTGAACTTGCGATGGTATTCGGCCAGGACGTCCGGGTGCTTCTGAAAGATCTCGATGTTGTGCAGCAGAAGATCGCCGAAGTCGCAGGCGTTCAGCGTGCGCAGCCGGTCCTGGTACTGGCGGTAGATCGACACCACGCGCCCGCCGGCCACGTCGCCGCCATCGGCCTCGCCCAGCCGGTCCGGGGTCAGGCCGCGGTCCTTCCAGCGCTCGATCACGCCCAGCACCTGACGGGCCGGCCACTTCTTCGAATCGACGTTCTCCGCCTCCAGAAGCTGCTTGATCAGGCGGATCTGGTCGTCGGTGTCGAGGATGGTGAAGTTGGACTTCAGCCCCACCAGCTCCGCATGGCGACGCAGGATGCGCGCGGCCAGCGCGTGGAAGGTGCCGAGCCACCAGCCCTCCGGCTCGATCCCCACCAGATGGGCGACGCGCTCCCGCATCTCGCGGGCGGCCTTGTTGGTGAAGGTCACCGCCAGGATTTGGAAAGCCGCCGCGCGCCGCGTCATCAGCAGATGCGCCAGCCGCGTCGTCAGCACCCGCGTCTTGCCCGTGCCGGCGCCGGCCAGCACCAGCACCGGGCCGTCCAGAGCCTCCACCGCCTCCCTCTGGACCGGGTTCAGGCCGTCGAGATAGGCGAAGCGCTGCATCGGCGTGGGGGCCGGAGCGGACGCGTGGCTCAGCGGGTCGTCATAGGCGTAGGGATCGGACATTCAGCACCAATTTCCGGGCAACACCAGTTTCCAGGCAACACCAGTTTCCAGGGGCGGTCCCGTATATAGCACGCGCGAGGCGGCATCGAACCCCTTCCCTTGATGAAGGGCAGCCAAAACCGGCCAAATGGCCGAGCATAGGCGCGCGGAGAAATGGCCTGTGCCCTCTTCACCAAAGTCACATGTCTCGGTACCCGTCCTAGACCAGCCGAAAGAAGTCCCGTCGAGAATCGTTCCCGATGATCCGTCATCATCACCAATATTTCACAGGCACCCCGACAAGATATTCTCAGCGGTTATTCCACAATCAGCATGAGGCGACCAACCGACGTGCGTTTTGTCTTATTTTGGCTTAGGGCATATGTCCATTGCTGGGCAGAACTTCTCCTTTGGAGAAATTTTCGATCCCGCAAATCTGGGGTAAGGTACCGTCAAATCGTGGCACCCCGGAGCCGAACGGGCAAAGGTCCGAAGCAGCGGCCTTCCCCAAACCGGGGGTCCACGGAGGAGCCTAACGCGCAACCGACTTGAACCGAACAGAAGGCGGGTAGAGACAATGGATCCCGTGAACGTTTTCCTCATCGATGCGAACAAGCTCTTCCGCGAAGGCATGAAGCGGCTGTTCGAGAGCACGCCGTTCAAGGTGATGGGCGAGGCCGGCAGCCTGCGCGATGGCGTTCCGGCGGTGGAAACGGCCAGCACCCGCCCCGATCTGATCCTGATCGACCTCGCCAGCGGCGGTGACGAGGAGGTGGACCTGATGCGTGGGGTGCGGGCCGAGCATCCGGAGATCCGCATCGTCATCCTGACCTCCGACCTGTGCACCCGCCGCCTGTCGGGCGCGCTGGGCGCGGGGGCCGACGGCTATCTGATGAAGGACATCGCGCCGGAAGCGCTGATGCAGTCGCTGAAGCTGGTGATGATGGGCGAGAAGGTGTTCCCGACCCATCTGGCCGAGCTGCTGGTCAACGGCCGCACCGAGGAGATGGCTACCGAGGTCCCGGCCCGCCGCAAGGGCCTGTCCCAGCGCGAAATCCAGATCCTGCGCTGCCTGCTGAACGGCAACTCCAACAAGATGATCGCCAACCACCTCCACATCACGGAGGCGACGGTGAAGGTCCATCTGAAGAGCCTGCTGCGCAAGATCAACGCCTCCAACCGCACCCAGGCGGCCATCTGGGCGCTGAACAACGGCATCGGCGACCAGCCGGCCGAAGCCGCGGGCGTCGGCGCCAGCGTGGTGTAAACCGCGCCTTTCCGACACCGGCATCCAGGACGCCGGCCGCGCCATCCCGCGACCGGCGTCCTGCTTTTTTGTGCGCCGCACCCATAGGAGTGGAGCCATAAGACCAAAGGCGCTCTTCCCCCTATGGCGGGCTCGTCTAAGCTGTTCGAGACGTTCCGAAATGTTTCGATTGTGCGGCGCAGCGACGATGAACACCATTCCCGACACCCAGGCGAAACCCGCTCTGACCGTTCTGCTGGCCGACGACCATCTGCTTTTCCGGGATGGTCTGCGCCGCCTGCTGGCGCAGTCGAACGAGAACATGACGTTCTTCGAGGCGTGTTCCTTCGACGAGGTCCGGCGGCTGTGCGACAGCGGCACGGATTTCGACCTGATCCTTCTCGACCTCAGCATGCCCGGCTGGACCGGGTTCGAAGCGCTGGGGGATATTCATCAGCGGCTTCCCCGCGCGCTGCTGGTCGTGGTGTCGGCGTCGGAGAAGCACGGCGACGTGCTGGCCGCGGTGGAGAACGGGGCCGTCGGCTTCATCCCGAAGTCGAGCAGCGCCAAGGTTCTGCTGGGCGCCCTGCATCTGGTGCTGGCCGGCGGGGTCTATCTGCCGGAACAGGCCATCCGGGGCGACCGCATTCTGGACCCGTCCCCGGCGGGATTCGCCGCGGCGGGCACAGGCGAGGACGCGCTGGGGCATCTCGGCGGCGGCGATCAGCTGACGCCCCGCCAGCGCGACGTGCTGACCCGCCTGCGCGACGGCAAGTCGAACAAGCAGATCGCCCACGAGCTGGGCCTGACCGAGGGCACGGTGAAGGTGCACGTCACCGCCATCCTGCGCCAACTCGGCGTGCGCAACCGGACGCAGGCGGCGATTACGGCGAACGGGCTGTAGAGGAAGGGTTCCTGCCCCCTCCCCAACCCTCCCCCGCCTTTGGCGGTGGAGGGGGCTTCAGGCAAAGCGGCGGCAGTCCCCTCCACCGCGCGAGCGGGGGAGGGTTAGGGAGGGGGCACCGCGCGTATTCGTTTACGCCCCGCCCCGCTCCACCGAGGCCACCAGGGCGGCCAGCGCGCCGCGCACGGCGGATTCGTGCTTGGTGGGCAGGACGTGCTCGCCGGCCACGGTCACCACGGTCAGGGTGCGGCAGCCGGTCAGCGCCTGTTCCAGGAAGGGCGTGCCGAGGAATCCCGCCGGCTCCTCCTTGCCCTGCACCAGCGTCACCGGCACGCGGATGGTGCCGAGCGTCGGCCCCATGGCCTGAAGTTCGGCCGCCGTGCTGCGGATGGCGGGGGCCAGGAGGCGGGCGGCGATGCGGCGCAAGACGTTCGGCCGGGCGGGCTCCGCCACGGTCGGGTCGATCAGCAGCAGACCACCGACCAATTCCGGAAAGTCGAGGGCGGCGCGCAAGGCGACCGGCACGCCGGTGCCGCAGCCGACCAGAAGCGGCTTGCGCGCCCGGCGCACGGCCAGCAGCGGTCGCAAACCCGATCCCGAAACGGACGAGCCGGCATCGGGCCGTGGGTCGCGGGGTTCGGGGCGGGCGACGGCCACCCACTCCTGCCCCGCGGGCACGGAGCGCAGAAGACGGCCCCAGGCCCTTGCCTCACTGGAATTGGCGTGGACGATGACGATGCGGCGCCCCGCCGGATCGCCCGCCAAGGCGCAGCCGGCCCCCGCGTCGCGTCCTGCGGAACGCCCGGTGCCGTCGCCCGCCGTCATGATGCCGAGGGTGTCACGTGCGTGCCCCTCGGCGCTGCTGTGAATGGTCAATGCCTCGCCCCCGGTTGGCTTCCTCCTGGCGAGGCTCACCCCCGCCTTTGTGCCAAGCGTAACGAAGGGGCGTCAGGCTGTCCCGTACCATAAAAAGGCCCGAAAGGGCGCTAACGGTGGTCGTGGACCTTACGAAAAGATGCTTAAAATGTCGTTAATGGCCGGACCGGGCACCCCCGGGGGAGTGCTCAATGCACCGTCCCACCGCCATCCGGCAGGGCCGCCGCCTGAGCCGCGTCGCGCCGTTCGGAGGGGCGGTGCAGCTCCTGCATCAGGATCCGCCATTCCGGCGAGCCGCCGAGCTGCTGGAGAAGCTGGCTCGCGAAGGCGAAGACGGCCAGTTCCAGCGGTTCGTTGTCGTCGGCGTGGGCGTTCACGGTCAGGCAGGATTCCGCCGCGCTGACGAAGATGGCCCCGGCGATGGCGACCCCCGGCCCTGGCGGGGGCAAGGGCACCGGATCGGGCTCGTGCCCGGTCGTGCGCAGGGACGACAGGTTCTCCACCAGCAGGCGCGTGCGGATCGCCGTGTCGATGGCCGTCGCCATGGTGTAGCCGGCCTCGTCCTCCGCCGCGGAGCGCAGCAGGCGCAGGCCGGCGATGATGCCGTGCGCGACGTCGGCGGCGGACGCCCGCTTGGCCGCCGCGGTCACGGCGGTGCCGAGGATGGCGCTGATCACGGGCGCCATGCTGGCGGATTCGCCGCCCATGGCCACGGCATCCGTGGACTCGGCGTGGTTCTGGACCTCGTTCATGCGGCCTCCAATCCGGTGGAACCCTGGATGGCGTGCAGCGCGGACCCCGATTCTTGTCGAACTCGCATTTTTCTCGAAGGCCCTACAATCAATCCATCTGTGGTGCCTGGGCCGGGGCTTCAAGCCACCCTTTCGACGCGCCACTTTCCGCGACCCGGCCTCTGTGACGGACCGGCCAGCATCCCCACATCTGCGGGCGGCCCCACATCTGCGGGCAGAAAGAGGACCGTCCTATGCCCTTGATCAGTCTGTTGCTCAACATCCTGTGGGTGGTGACCGGCGGCATCTGGATGGCCGCGGGATGGCTCCTCGCGGCCATGCTGATGGTCGTCACCATCGTCGGCATCCCGTGGGCGCGGTCGGCGCTCACGATCGCCTGGTACACGCTGTTGCCATTTGGACAAACCGCCGTCCGCCGGGATGAGTTCCGCGGGCGCGAGGATATCGGCACCGGCCTGCTCGGCACGCTGGGCAACGTCGTGTGGTTCGTGCTGGCCGGCTGGTGGCTGGCGCTGGGCCATCTGGTGATCGCGGTGCCCCTGGCCCTGTCCATCATCGGCCTGCCCTTCGCCTGGGCGCACCTGAAGCTGGCGGCGCTCGCCCTGTGGCCGGTCGGCACGCAGATCGTCACGACCGAAGAGGCCGAGGTCCGGCGGCGGCTGGCGATGGGAGGCCGGGCCTAAACCCGCGCCTTCATCGCCTTCAGCATGATCGACGCGCGCCAAAAGCCGAGTTCCGAGCCGTCGACGAAATGAACGTGGCGGTCGGCGGCGAAGTCGCCGACGAGGCAGGTCACCGTCGTCGCATGCGCCCGCGCGGTGCCGTAGCGGATCAGCCCGGCTTCGGCATAGTCGCGCAGCAGCGCATCGATGGCGGCGGCCTCCTCCTCCGTCACGTCCAGGACGAAGCGGGGGCCGCCGGCCGACTTGCGGAAGTCGGACCGCTCCGCCAGGGCGCGGCGGTAGTGGGCGGGGTCGAACCCCGGCAGCCGTAACCGCAGCGTCAGGGCCGTGCTGAGCACCGCCGATTTCGCCAGGGCCGAGATAAGGCAGGCGGTCCGCCGGCCGCGCGGCCGGGCGCGCGCTTCCAGCCGCAGGGACCGCCAGGAGGGCGGCCAGTTTGCCGTCAGCCGTTCCCCCATGCCCAGCGGAGCGGCGGCCGAGGTCGGCACGATGCGCTCGATCGCCGCCTGCACGCGGGCCAGCGTCGCCATCCCCTCCGCCCCGCCGGCCACGGGATCCACGATGACGCAGAGGATTACCCCGCGCCGCGTGGTCACGGGGTTCCAGCGGCAGGACACGCCCTCCAGCCCCGGCAGATGCCCCGCCCGGGGCTCGAGCCGCCAACGCGGGTCGGTTTTCACCCAAGAATCGGCGGCGGCGACCCCGCTGCCGAGGAAGAGGCCGAAGGCGTTGCCGTTGCCGAAGTCGTGCAGCGCCACCAGCACCTCCAGCCCCTCTTCCAACAGCGCCCGGACCGGAACCAGCCCGACGCGGAGCGGCACGCCCATGTCCTTGTCAGCCCAGTGGGCGAGCGCGCTCAGCGATTCCGCGGCGGCGGCCTCCCGGCCGGGCGGCACGGCGGCGATGGCCCCGTCGCCGCCGAACTGGCAGGCGGCGGGCTCCGGACCTTCCCGCACCGCTTCCGACAGCACGGCGACCACGGCGGCGGCCACGAAGTTCACGTCGCGGTGCCGCCCCTCGGAAGCGAGCCGCGTGCTCGCCACCACGTCGGCGACCGCCAGCGTCCAGTCCGCGTCCAGCGCAGCGTAGCGGTCGGGATCCGTCGCCTCGGCAGCGAAGTCATGGATGGACGGCAAGCGCATGGCGTTGCTCCGGCCATGAGGGGGGCGCATACCCATCCGGCACTGTACGCCGCAACGCCGTCGCTGCGGTGCGCAAAAAACGCCGCTCCCCCGGCCGAGAGGCGGCGTTTGTAAGCGGGACAGCCTACATTATCACTTCGGTCAGGCTGTCCATCATGTCCTTTTCGCGTTCGAGGACCATCAGTTCCTCGCCCATCATGTCGCGCATGGACACGACGCCGACCACATGGCCCTGCTGCAGGACGGGCAGGTGCCGCAGCCCGTTGCCGGCCATCCGGCGCAGCGCCTCGGCCACGCTGGTGTCCACGTCCACGGTGATCGGGCACGGCGTCATCACCATCGACAGCGGCGTGCCGTCGGGGTCGAGACCATCGGCGACGACCCGGTCGGTCAGGTCGCGTTCGGTGAAGATGCCCTCGATCTCCTCGTCCACCGGCGCGGTCACGACGATGGAGGCGACATGCGCGGCCTTCATCCGGCGCGCGGCCTCGCGGACCGTCGCGCCCGACGGAAGGCTGACGACACGGCGCTGGCTCAGAAGCTCTCCGACATTGCGATGCATCATGGCTGCCCTCCTCCAACAGTCGAGATCGGAATGGTCCTGCTTTGGGAACGTTGAACGCAACCCCTTGCCTTGCTTGTCTTTTTGCAACCGCGCAATGGTTTGCTGCAATTGCGAAGAAGCGGCGCGTTTCTAGTCTTGTCGTGCGCAGAAGCTTGAAAGTAGAGAAAGCGTAATCACTTTCGCTATCACAGACGAGCATTGCGGGGGAAAATTTTCGGCATGGTTGCCATGCCTTGGCAACATGCGACAAATCCGCCCATCAGTGGACGCCAAGGCAAGGCTTGGCACGGGAAATCGCGCCTGCATCAGGAACGCCGGAGCCATTAACCATTGCTAAAGAAAATTATCCGAAAACTCCCGGGATTTCGGTTTCAGGTAACGGGTTTGTTTGGAAAGGGCGGGCTCCGCCATGTCGTGGCTGTCGAAAATAAGCGGACGTGGCAAGAGCGGCGCCGCCACCAAGGTTCCTCCCAAGGAACGTCCCGCCAATCCGCCTCTCGTTCGCATCGACCGCCACGAGTATACGCCGGAAGAATTCGCGCTCGGGTCGTTCCGACTGCGCCCCTACGACGGGGACCTGATCGCCAAGCAGCAGTTCGATTTCCGGATGTATTTCGAACTGGACAACGAACCCGTCGAGTTCGCCTGCCGTGGCGTCGTCGTGAAGATGGACGAGCAGGTGGGCCTCGTCGCCCGCTACCAGTCGCCGCAGCCTTTCTACGAGCGCAAGCTGATCGATTATCTGCGGCTCTGGAAGGGGCTGTAAGGACAGGCATTCCGTAGGTTCGCGCCGTAGGTTGGGTTAAGCCGCAGGCGCAACCCAACAACACGGCGAAGGCGGACATGTTGGGTTGCGCTGCGCTTAACCCAACCTACGACTCCACAAAGAAAAAGGCCCGCCGTCCTGCGACGGCGGGCCTTTTCGTTGCGACTCCGCTCAGGCCACGGCAAGAGCAGCCTGTTCCAGGACTTCCTGCGTGTGCAGGGCGATCATCTGCTCCTCGTCAGTCGGGATGACGTAGACGGGGATGCGGCTGTCCGGGGTGGAGATCAGCGGCTTGTTCGCCTCGTTGGCCGCCGCGTCGATGGACAGGCCGAGCCAGGCCAGCTTCTCGCCCACCCGCGCCCGCACGGGGGCGGAGCGCTCGCCGATGCCGGCGGTGAAGACCAGCGCGTCGATGCCGCCCATGGAGGAGGCCAGCGCGCCCGTTTCCTTGGCGATGCGGAAGCAGAACAGCTCCACCGCCTCCGCCGCGTTCGGATCCGTGCTCTCCAGCAGGGCGCGCATGTCGTTGGACACGCCCGACACGCCAAGCAGGCCCGACTTGTTGTAGAGCAGCTTCTCGATGGCGCCGGCGTCCATGCCTTTCTGGCGCATCAGGTAGATCAGCACGCCGGGGTCGATGTTGCCGCAGCGGGTGCCCATCGGCAGGCCGTCGAGCGCGGTGAAGCCCATGGTGCTGTCGATGCTGCGCCCGGCGTGGATCGCGCACATGCTGGCGCCGCTGCCCAGATGGGCGACGACGGCCCGGCCACCGGCCAGCGACGGCGCCAGTTCCGGCAGGCGACGCGCGATGTATTCGTACGACAGGCCGTGGAAGCCGTAGCGACGCACGCCCTCGTCCGTCAGTTCGCGCGGGATGGCGAACATCTGCGACTGCCAGGGCTGGCCCCGGTGGAAGGCGGTGTCGAAGCAGGCGACCTGCGGCAGCTCCGGATGCGCCTCGCCCAGCGCGCGGATGGCGGCCAGGTTGTGAGGCTGGTGCAGCGGCGCCAGGGGCACGAAGCCCTCCAGCTCCGCCATCACCTCCGGCGTCAGCAGCACGGGGGCGGCGTAGCGGGTGCCACCGTGCACGACGCGGTGACCGGCGGCCACCAGCTTCGCACCCTCCAGATGCTCCTCGATCCAGTCGAGCAGGAAGCGCAGCAGGGCCGTGCGGTCGGACGGCTCCCCGGCGGTCCAGGCGCGTTCGGCGAGAAGGCGCTTGTTGGTGTCCTTGGCCTCGAACTTCGGCTCGGTGCCGATGCCGGAGATCTGGCCGTTGATCGCCACCGCCACCGACTCCCTGCCCGTTTCCCGGAAGACCGAGAACTTCAGGCTGGAGGAGCCGGCGTTGATGACGAGGATGGCGTTGCCCTTGCTCATCCCTAGATCCTCTTCGCTTTGCCGTTACTCGGCGGCCGTGGCGGCGCCACGGCGGCGGGCGGCGGCGGACAGCACGGCGACGGCGCAGCTCGCCAGACGGGTGCGGACGTTGTCGGCGCGGCTGGTCAGGATGATCGGAACCCGCGCGCCCAGCACGATGCCGGCGGCGTCGGAATTCGCCAGGAACGACAGCTGCTTGGCCAGCATGTTGCCGGCCTCCAGGTCCGGGACCAGCAGGATGTCGGCCTTTCCGGCGACGTCGGACGTGATGCCCTTGGTCTTGGCGGCTTCCGCGCTGATGGCGTTGTCGAAGGCCAGCGGGCCGTCGAGGATGCCGCCCTTGATCTGGCCGCGGTCGGCCATCTTGCAGAGCGCGGCGGCCTCAAGGGTCGAGGCGATCTTCGGGTTCACCGTCTCCACCGCCGACAGGATGGCGACGCGCGGCGTCTCCACACCCAGCACCTTGGCGAGGTCGATGGCGTTCTGGACGATGTCGACCTTGTCTTCCAGCGTCGGATAGATGTTGATCGCGGCGTCGGTGATCAGCAGCGTGCGCGGGTAGGTCGGCACGTTCATCACGAAGACGTGGCTGAGCCGACGGCCGGTGCGCAGGCCGGTTTCCTTGCGGACGACCTCGGCCATCAGTTCGTCGGTGTGCAGGCTGCCCTTCATCACCGCCTCGCACTCGCCGACGCGGGCGAGCCGGACGCCGGTCTCGGCGGAGGCGTGGGAGTGCGGCACGTCCACGATGCGGTAGCGGCCGATGTCCAGCCCGTGGCTCTCGGCGACCTGCTGGATCTTGGACGCCGGGCCGATCAGCACCGGGTCGATCAGGCCGGCCTCGGCCGCTTCGACCGCGCCCTTCAGCGAGCTTTCGTCGCAGGGATGGACGACGGCGGTCGGGACGGGGGGCAGAGCCTCCGCCTTGCGCAGCAGGTCGTCATGGCCGTCGTGGCGGATCACCTGCACCTGCGGCAGCTCGTGGGCGGCGCGGCGGACCTTCTTGGTCGGCGCGATCACCTCGGCGAGGCCGGAGACGACCTCCTTGCCGTCCTGGTTGCGGGCGGTGCAGTCGAAGACGACGATGTTCTTCTCGTCGTGCTTTTCCTTGGCGGTGACCGTCACCGTGATGACGTCGCCAAGCCCGACCGGGCGCTTGAAGCGCAGATCCTGGCCCAGATAGATCGTGCCCGGACCCGGCAGCAGCGTGCCCAGCACGGCCGAGATCAGCGAGCCCGACCACATGCCGTGGCCGATCACCTTGTGGAACAGGCTGTCCGCCGCGTATTCCTCGTCCAGGTGCGCGGGATTGATGTCGCCCGAGACGGTGGCGAACAGCTCGATGTCCGACTGGGTCAGCCGCCGCGACAGGCTCGCCTGCTGGCCGATCTGGATCTCTTCGAAGGTGACGTTCTCGATCATGGCGGCTGCGCCGTTCTTGCCCAGGTCGTTGGTGTCGGTGGCGGTGTCCATAGAGAAGCTCCTAAACGGATAACGGCTGGGATCCCTCGATCCTTGACCGAATCCTCCCGGCCGACGGCGTTCCGAAACGGCCGTGGCCTGACATTCTTGGGTCCCCCTCGCCGCCCCCGGAATGGGGCCGGCACGAGGGACCGGTGGGGCGCCTTGGATAACGCGGCTCCGTGAAACGGTTATGACAGACTGGGACAATTTATCCGGGTTGTTGCGGTGCAATATTGTCGCACCCCCGTCGCCCCGCCGTCGGCACCCCGACCGTCTCCGGCACCGGCGAACTTCGCCCATCGGCGGAAGTCTCGCCTGGACTTGGTGATACAGCAGACCAAGTCCTCGTCGAATGACCTAAATCAAGGCCGATGTAAGACCACGGCATGTTTACTTTTCAGTAAGAATCTCATACTGCGACCGAATTGTGCAAAAGCAGGCCTGTCCGGGGACGGAAACTTGCCGGGAACTGGGCAGACGAGCGGCGATTCGGGCGCTCGGCTCCGCTGCGGCGCACATCTGGGCTTGCGGCAGCGCACACGCAGAATGCGCGCGACGTCCTCCGCGCTCTCAAGGAGCGGGAGCGGCCGTGTGTGGCAATGTTGGGATTTTGATCACACCGGCGCGACGGCCGGGGAAGGTTCGGCGTCCTCCGGCACGGGGCGGTGCCGGTCTCCGATCAGGGGGACGGCGATGGAAAAGACCGTTCCCTTGCCGACTCGGGACCGCACCTCCACCCGGTGGCCGAGGATCTGTGCCGTGCGCCGGACGATGGACAGGCCGAGCCCCAGCCCGCCGCCGCTGTCGCGTTGGTCGGTGCCGCAGCGGTAGAAGTCCTCGAAGATGCGCTGCTGGTGGTCCGGCGCGATGCCGGGGCCGGTGTCCCACACCTCGATCAGCAGCCGGTCGCCCCGGTGCCGGCAGCCCAGCAGGATGCGCCCGCTGCCGGTGTAGCGCAGGGCGTTGACCAGCAGGTTGCGCACCATGCGTTCCAGCAGCACCGGGTCGCTGCGGACGAAGGCGGAGGACGGGACCGCGCGCAGCGTCAGCCCCTTGCCGGCGGCCTGCTCCGCGAATTCGCGGGCCAGCCGGTCGGTGATGTCCCGGACGGGCAGGACGACCGGGCGCGGCTTCACATTGCCGGCCTCCAGGGCGGAGGTGTCGAGCAGCGTGTTCAGCAGCGTGTTTCCGGCGGCCAGCGCCTCGCCCAGCTTGTGGGCGACCTCCCGCTGCTTGGGGTCGGTCAGCTTGGCCGTCAGAATGTGGTGGAACAGGCTCATCGCCTGGAAGGGCTGGCGCAGGTCGTGACTGGCCGCGGCGAGGAAGCGCGTCTTCGCCTGGTTGGCGCGTTCCGCGTCCGCGTGCGCCTCGGCCAGCGCCTGGCGGATCTGCACGCCTTCGGTGATGTCGATCCCCGCGCAGATCACGCCGGACACGAGGCCCGCGTCATCGCGCAGCGGTTCCACGATCAGGTCGAAGACCTGCACGCGGCCGCCGAACGTCAAGTGCACCTCTTCCCGCGCGCCGATGCCGGTTTCCAGCACGGAGCGCTTCACCGACTCCAGAAAGGCAGCGTCCTCCGGCGCGTGGAGTTCGGCGTCGTCGCGGCCGATGTAGGTTTCCGCCGGGCGGCCGGTCTGCGGGTTGTACATCCAGATGTAGCGCAGGTTGCGGTCCTGGCTGAAGACCGAGACCCGCGAATGGCGCAACGCCAGCCGGAACCGCTCCTCGCTTTCGCGCAGCGCGCGGGCCATGGCGGCGCGGGCGCGCGCTTCGGTCTGGAGCAGGCGCTTGGCCTGCGCCTCGCGCCGGGTGTAGCCGGCCAGCCCCACGGTCAGCAGCAGCCCCATGGCGAGCACCATCCAGGCCGGGAAGTCGGACCGGGCGAACAGCGGGGACGGCGGCACCGCCATCACCAGTTCCCAGCGCCGCCCGCCGATGCTCAGGTCGTGGCGGAAGGCGGACGCGCCACCGAATTCAGCCTCGGTCGACGGCGGCAGGCTCGCCGGGAGTCCACCGCCGGCGTGCAGCGCGGCCAGCACGCGGCCACCATCGGGCGCCGAACGGTCCAGCAGGTAGACGTCGCCCCGGATGGGATCCACCCGGTCGTACACCTCGTCCAGCAGCCGGTCGATGCTGAAGACGGAGCCCATGTAGCCCGCGAGATCCGCGCAACGGCGGCTGGGATCCACCGCATCGGCGACGTGACGATAGACCGGCAGATACAGGATGAAGCTGCGCCCCGTGTCTTCGCGCCCCAGCGGGGCCACCGCCTCCGTCGCGACCGTCTCTCCGGTCGCGCAGGCGTGCTCCAGCAGCGGCGTCCGGCCAGCCAGCGAGGCGATCTCCAGACCGGCGCCGAAGAGCCCGTTGTCCAGGGGGCCGATCCGCTCCGGCTCCATCATGGTGATGACAAACAGGTCGTCGCCGGGTGGCTGATTGGTGGGCGGCGTCCCGGTTGCGTTGCGGACGGTGAAGCCCGGCTGGCCCGCGGCCCGCATCTCCGCCTCCAGCGCGGGCACGTCGCGGACGCCGACGCGGCGCGCCCAAGCCACCGCCTCCAGGCTGGGGAACAGGGGCAGCATCGGGCGGATCGCCGTCGCGAAACCGTCGCGGGTGACCGGAACCGGCCCGGAAAAGGCCGCGCGCAGCGCGCGGAGCAGCAGGGCCTGGCTGTCGATCCGCTCCTTCAGCGCGTCGCGGAGCTGGATGGACTGCCGTTCGACCAAGGCGTGGTCAGCCTCCCGGCTGGCGCTGTGCATCTGGACGAACGCGCCGGCGGACAGCAGCAGACCGGCGGCAATCAGCACCGGTACGGCCAGAGTTCCCCGTCCCCTGCGTTGTCCAGACCACATGCCACTGTTCCTGCCGGAATCGATACGGGCAGCAAATTATAACGATTCACGCGAAAATTCGAAAACGGAAAAGACCTATGACCATCCGAAAGGGTAGAAGCAATCCAAAACTCTCCGAAGTCCCGCTCAAGTGAATTTCATTGGGACAACTCTGCTAACCGCTGGGTTACGGATTTGTAACAGTGAGAAATGCATCATGTCGCTTTTCCGCGCGCAGCCGGGCATTGCGTGTTACGAGCGCAGGCGCTCCCGCCCGAGCAGGCGGGCGAGCGCGGCACGCAGCGCGAGCGGCGCTACGGGCTTGTGCAGCAGCGGATAGCCCGAAAGGCGTGCCTCGCGCAGGCGCATGGGGTCGGTGTCGCCGGTCAGGATCAGCCCTGGAACCTCGGAGTCCAGCGCCTTGGCGACTTGGCGGATCGCGACGATGCCGTTGGCCGTTCCCTTCAGGCGCAGGTCGGAAATGACCAGATCGGGCGCTTGCGGGTCGGGGCCGAGCGCCGCCAGCGCGGCATCGACCGACTCGGCACCGACGACGGCGCAGCCCCACTGGCCGAGCAGCGCGGTCAGCGCGTCGAGCACCATCGAGTCGTCCTCGATCACCAGCACGCGGGCGCGGCTGACGTCGTCGCCCGGCGCCGGGCCGTCAGCGGGCGGGGTGGCGGGCGGGGCGGCGGTTTCCGCGGCATCCTCCTCCCCCTCCGCGGCGCGGGGCACGACCACGGCGACCATCGTCCCGCGCCCGGCGACCGACTCGATCTCAAGCCGGTGGCCGAGCCGCCGCGCCAGACCGCGCGCCAGCCGCAGGCCGAGGTCGACGGCCCCGCCGGCCTCCGCCTCCCCGCCGTCGCTGTGCAGCGCCGCGCGCAGGGCGTGGAGCTGGTCCGGCGCCAGACCGCGCCCGGTGGCCCACAGCTCGATCCGCAGGTCCGGGCCGCGCCGCCGGCAGCCGAGCACGACGCGCCCCCGCTCCGCGTGGCCCAGCGCGTTGGCGATCAACCCTTGCAGGATGCGCTCCAGCAGCGACGGGTCGGTGCGCACCCGGACCGAGCAGGGCAGCACCGAAAAGCGCAGCCCCCGCCCGCCGAGGCGCGGGGCGGCGTCCAGGGCGATCCGCGTCAGAATGCCGTTGACCACCGGGCTGCCGAGGTCCGGCTGCACCAGCCCAGCCTCCAGCCGCACGAGATCGAAGTGGCCGTCCACCATGCCGCGCATGGACTGGATCGCGTTCCCCATGGCCGAGACCAGATCCACGATGGCGGAGTCCGGCGACGCCCCGCCGCGCCCCACGCCGAGGCGCCCTTCCAGCGCGCCGAGCAGCAGCGACAGGGCGGCCAACGGCTGGCGCAGCTCGTGGCTGGCCGCGGCGAACAGGCGGCCGGACAGGTCCGCCCCATTCCCCGCACCCGGCTCCCCGTCAAAGGACAGGCGCCGCACGAATCCGCCATCGGCCAGCGGCCGGTCGGTCGTCGTTACCCCGGCGCCGAGCGCGTCGAGCAGCGGCGCCAGTTCCTCCGGCCGGGCGCCGCGAACCAGCCGGCCCTCGGCTCCGGGCAGGGTGGCCGCCGCCGGATCCCAGGACGCCAGCCGTCGGGCCGGATCGAAGACCAGGATCAGGTCGCGCCTTGGACCGCCGTCCGGGCGATGCGGCTGCCCGCCGCCGTTTTCTTCCTCGTTCGTCACGGGCCGCGCATCTCCTGGCATGCTCGGTTGTCGATATGCTTGGTGTTTCGGGGCTTTAGGCTACGAGTCCGGCGGCGCGGATCAAGCCGGCCGTTCGGCAGAGCCTCCCTCTTGTCCCTTGGTTCCATGATTTGCCCCCTTGGCAAGGCGGCGAAGTCGGTTCATGGTGGCCCCTTCGTTCATGAAGCGTTCCACCCAAATCACGATGACCGACGTTACACCTGAGGATGCTTCGCCAAACGCCCCCGGCCTTGAGGGCGGCGCGGCGCCGATCTTCCGCGGGGTGCGACGGGCGCTGGCCGCGCGCGGCTTCGTCAGCCTAGCCGAGTTCCGGCTGGCCAGCGGGCGCCGGGCCGACGTGCTGGCGGTGGACGATTCCGGGACCGTCGTCATCGTGGAGGTGAAGAGCGGCGTGCCCGACTTCCGCTCCGACCAGAAATGGCCGGAGTATCTGGAATGGTGCGACGCCTTTTACTTCGCCGTGGACGACGCCTTTCCCACCGAACTGATCCCCGACGACTGCGGCCTGATGGTCGCCGACGCCTATGGCGCGGAAATCCTGCGCGAGGCGCCGGAACGCCGGCTCGCCCCCGCCCGGCGCAAGACGCTGATCCTGCGGGCGGCCATGACCGGCGCGTCGCGCCTGCACCGCATCGAGGATCCCGCCTTCTCGCAGGACCGCTCGCCGCTCTGACGCTCCCTTCCGCCGAAGGGCTGGTCCGTCGAAGGGCCGTGAAAATCGAAGGGCTGTGGAAATCGCGTCGCGAGCCGGTATAACGGGCGGGACGGATGGAACAGGTCGGACGGCAATGCACGCGAAAGGCGTCGGGGCAGTGGACGTCCGGGAGGGCGCCGGACAGGACGCGACGGCGCCGCGCCGGGGCTGGCGGGCGCGGGTCGGCGCGCTGGCGCTGGCGGCCGCCTTGGCCGGCGGACTGGCGGGCGGTTCCTCCTGGGTCGCCACAGCCGCGGTGGACGCCTTGTTGCGCAACCGCGTCGAGCGCGCCCTGAATGAGACGCTGGAACTGATGCGCGTGGCCGACGCGGCAAGCGCGCTCTCCAGCGCCGTGACCCAGCTCGAAAACGCCCCGACGGCGCCCCACCGCCAAGCCATCCACCCCGCCCTGAACCGGTATGCGCAGCAACTCGGCGACGGGCTGGAAGCCCTGATCCGCAGCGCGAGCGAACCGGACGGAATAGGCCCGACCGGAGAGCACCTCGCGGTCCTGCGCGGATCGATCGCGGCGATGCGGGCCGGCGTGGAGGAGCTGAACGAGACCGTGGACCGCCGGCTGGCGCTGGAGCGCGATCTGCGCGCGCTGCTGGAGCGGATCCCCGCCCGGAGCGGAGCTCTGGCCGCCGCCCTGTCGTCCCTGCCCGCCGGCGAAGCGCGCAGCGCCATCGAGGCGCACGGCCGGTCGCTGGCTGCGCAGCTGCTCGCTGCCGGGCTCTCGCCCACGCCGTCCGCCGGCGCGGCGGCCGACTTCCGCAAGGGCGCCGACGCGCTGCTGGCCGCGCTGGACGCGCTGCCCATCGACCCCTTCAGCCCCCGCCGCGTCGAGGCCGCCCGCCAACTGGCGGCCCTGGGAACGGACAGCGGCAACCTCTTCGCGCTGCGGCTGGAGCAGGCGCGCCTTGCCGCTGGCGCCTCCAGCGCGGCCAGCGCCCTGCGCGAGCGTGCGGACGAAATCGCCGCGGAGGCCGAGCGCGGAGCCCGCGACCGGCGCGACGCGGTGCTGGCCGACCGCGACCGGGCGCTGACCAGACTGGCCGCCGGGCCGGCCCTTCTCGGGCTGCTGAGCGGGCTGACCGTCTTCGCGGTCGGCGGCTGCCTCCTACGGCTGGTCCGGCGCCACCCGGACACCACCCCCCAGGAAAAGCCCCCCATGACCATGGACGCGCCGGACGAGCCTTCGGAAGAGGCCGGCGTCGAGGACGGAGTGCCGCCGCTGCACATCCTGCTGGCCGAAGACGAGCCGGTGAACCAGATGGCCGCCACCGCGCTTCTGCGCCGCGCCGGGCACACGGTCACCCTGGCCGGCGACGGCCGCGCCGCGCTGGAGGCGGTGGAGAAGGAACGCTACGACCTCGTGCTGATGGACCTCCGCATGCCGGAAATGGACGGCATCGAGGCAACCCGGCGCATCCGCGCTTTGTCTGGCCGCTCCGCTATGCGCATCGTCATGCTGACCGCCAGCGCCGTGCCCGGCGACCCGGAACGCTGCCTGGAGGCCGGGGCCGACGCGGTCGTGGAGAAGCCCCTGCGGCTTGACACGCTGCAACCCGTGCTGGAGCGGCTGTACGCCATCGCTCCCTCCCCCGCCGCTTCCGTCAGCGCCGACGCTTCCGAAGTCTTCGATGAGGGCGCCATCCGCCAGATGCGCGAGCATCTGCCGGCCGAGCGGGTCGCCACGCTGATCGGCGGCACGGTCACCACGTTGCGCCAGTACCACGCCACGCTGGCGGAGGCCTGGGAGGCGGGAGACATGGCGACCGTGAGCGCCATGGCCCACAAGATCGCCGGCGTGTCCGGCCTCTACGGCTGCACCGCACTGCGCCGCGCCGCCCAAGCGCTTGAGCGTGCCGTGGAGACAGGCGACGGCGATCCGGCGGGGTTGCGCGAAGCGCTGGACGCAACTTTTGTCCCCGCGCTGGAGGCGCTGGAGGGGCAGTTGGCGGGCGTGTGAGGGTATGGGCGCGGAGATCGCGGCGTTGGCGGACAACAGAATTCACACGGATTTCACGGATTTAGACACGGATTTCACGGAGATTTCTCTTGCCAAGCTATGGTCCCGCCCGAGGCGTCGGGCCAGACAACCATCAAGAAATCCGTGAAATCCGTGTAAGCCCTGTTGTCCATCAAGGATCCCGCACGACTCCACCACCCGGCTGAAATTTTCCGTTCGCAACCCTGCGCCGGCATGGATATGTACAGATAAGGAACGCGCGGCCGGTTATCCGCATCGACCGGCTTGGGTGGGTGGCGAAGGGATTTGACCATGAAGATCAACGGCCGGACGGTGCTCGTCTGCGACTGCGCGCACACGATGGCGCTCGACGGGAGGGCGCTGGCGAAGGCTTGCGGGGCGGATGGCGAGGCGACCGTCGCCACGCAGCTCTGCCGGGCGCAGCTCGACCGGTTCGAAGCCCAAATCAAAAACATGGGCGTGAAGGAGAGCGGCCCGCTGCTGGTCGCCTGCACGCAGGAAGCGCCGCTGTTCGGGGAAATCGCCGGGGAGGACAATCCCGATGCCGCCATCGCCTTCACCAACATCCGGGAGCGCGCCGGCTGGTCGGACGAGGGCGCGCAGGCCCTGCCGAAAATTGCCGCGCTGCTGGCCGAGGCGGCGATGGACATCCCGCCGACCGGCACGATCACCCTGACGTCGGAAGGCACGTGCCTCGTCTACGGCACCGACGAGCGCGCCATCGAGGCGGCGCGACAGCTCTCCTCCAGCCTCGACGTGACGGTCCTGCTGAAGAACCCGAAGGACGTGGCTCCGCCGCGCGTCATGGACGTGCCGGTCTTCAAGGGCACGATCCGCGCCGCCAAGGGCTGGCTCGGCAATTTCGAGATTGTGGTGGACGACTACGCGCCGGCCCTGCCCTTCTCCCGCGCGGCGCTGGGTTTCGAGCCGGGCCGGCAGGGGGCCTCGTCCCGCTGCGACGTGATCCTGGACCTGACCGGCGGCACGCCGCTGTTCCCCGCGCACGGCAAGCGCGACGGCTACCTGCGCCCGGACCCCAACAGCCCGGCCGCCGTGGCGAAGGCGCTGTTCGAGGCCGCCGATCTGGTTGGCGAGTTCGAGAAGCCGCGCTACGTCGATTTCAAGGCCGACCTCTGCGCCCATTCGCGCAGCCGCAAGACCGGCTGCACCCGATGCCTGGACGTCTGCCCGACCGGAGCCATCACGCCGAACGGTGACCATGTCGCCATCGACCCGCACATCTGCGCCGGCTGCGGCTCCTGCGCCGCCGTCTGCCCGACCGGGGCCAGCACCTACGCCCTGCCGCCCCTTCAGACGGTGTACGAACGGCTGCGCACGCTGCTGTCCACCTACGCCAAGGCGGGCGGGACCGAGCCGGTGCTGCTGGTCCACGACCCGCGCCACGGCGACGAGGTCATTTCGCTGATGGCGCGGCACGGGCGCGGCCTGCCGGCCCGCGTGCTGCCCTTCGCGGTGAACGAGGTGACGCAGATCGGCTTCGACGTGTTCGCGGCGGCGATGGCCTTCGGCGCCGCGCAGGTGCGCGTGCTGGTCGGGCCGGGCAACGCGGGCGAGACGGCGGGGCTCGCCAGCCAGATCGGGCTGATCGAGACGGCCATGGCGGGGCTCGGCTACGGCTCCGGCCGCGTGTCGATCATCGACGCGCGGGATCCCGACGCCGTGGAGGCGGAGCTGTGGAGCCTGCCGCGCCAGCCCGCGGCCGCACCCGGCCTGTTCCTGCCCATGGGCGGCAAGCGGACGATCACCATGCTGGCGCTGCGCCATCTGCACAAGGTGGCGCCGGAGCCGGTGGAGGTGCTGCCGCTGGCGCCCGGCGCGCCCTTCGGCCGCGTGCAGGTGATGGTGGAGGGCTGCACGCTCTGCCTGTCCTGCGTCGGCGCCTGCCCGACGGGCGCGCTGCTCGACAACGCCGACAAGCCGATGCTGTCCTTCTCCCAGGACGCCTGCGTGCAGTGCGGCCTGTGCAAGAACACCTGCCCGGAAAAGGTCATTTCCCTGGTGCCGGAGATCGACTTCCGCGACGGCGCGCGGGGCGCCCGGGTCATCAAGGAGGAGGAGCCCTTCTGCTGCGTGAAGTGCGGCAAGCCCTTCGCCACCAAGTCCTCCATCGACAAGATCGTGGCGGCGCTGGCCGGCAAGCACGCGATGTTCGCCACGCCGGAAGCCGCCAACCGCATGCGCATGTGCGGCGACTGCCGCGTGGTGGACCAGTTCGAACAGGGCGACGCCCCCTTCGCGCTGGGCGCCCCGCAAGGCCCCCGCACCACCGAGGATTACCTGCGCGAACGCGAACTGGCACGCGGCGCCGACCCGGAGGGCACGGGCAGCGTCCATTGACCGCAGGGGCAGCGTGGGCGGGGCTTGATCCGCATCAAGACCCCGCCGCGCGCGCCGTGCTGTCTTGAACCACACGGACGTTGGGGGCGAATTTCTTGCACCAAGGTCCTATATTCGGAATGTGGGCGTGGCGGCATAATCGCCTGTCCGGACAGAACCACAGGCTTTTGGGGAGGAGCCCGCCGATGACGACCCTGCCGCCGACCGCGTCCGCGCCCGCGCTTCCCCCGCTGGTGGACCCGTTCGGGCGCACCGTCAGCTATCTGCGCGTCTCCGTCACCGACCGCTGCGACCTCCGCTGCGTCTACTGCATGGCGGAGGACATGAGCTTCCTGCCCAAGGCGGAAGTGCTGACGCTGGAGGAGATCGACCGCGTCTGCTCCGCCTTCGTGAAACTCGGCACCCGCAAGCTGCGCCTGACCGGCGGCGAACCGCTGGTCCGCAAGGGCATCCACGAGCTGATCCACAGCCTGGGCCGCCATGTGAAGGCCGGCGACCTGGACGAGCTGACCCTGACCACCAACGGCACGATGCTGTTCAAGTACGCCGGCGACCTCGTGGAGGCCGGCGTCAAGCGCATCAACGTGTCGCTGGACACGCTCGACCCGCACAAGTTCCAGGCCATCACCCGCTGGGGCCGGCTGGACAAGGTGCTGGGCGGCCTGATGGCGGCCAAGGAAGCCGGGCTTGCCGTCAAGATCAACACCGTCGCGCTGAAGGGTGTGAACGACGACGAGTTCCACCGGCTGGTCGGCTGGTGCGGCGAGCACGGTTTCGACCTGACCTTCATCGAGGTCATGCCGATGGGCGAGATCGGCGACAGCGCGCGGCTCGACCAGTATCTGCCGCTGTCGATGGTGCGGGCGGAGCTGGACAAGCGCTGGACGCTGGAGGAGATCGATTACCGCACCGGCGGCCCGGCCCGCTACGTGCGCGTGGGCGAGACCGGCTGCCGCATCGGCTTCATCACGCCGCTGACCCACAATTTCTGCGAAAGCTGCAACCGCGTGCGGCTGACCTGCACCGGCACGCTCTACATGTGCCTGGGCCAGGAGGACGCCGCCGACCTGCGCACGCCCCTGCGCATGAGCGACGACGACGATCTGCTGGTGAACGCCGTGCGCGACGCCATCGCGCGCAAGCCCAAGGGCCACGACTTCATCATCGACCGCCGCCACAAGAGCCCGGCCGTGCCCCGCCACATGAGCGTGACGGGCGGGTGAGCGTTTCCCCCTTTCCCGCCGAAGGGCGGGAAAAGGTTTTTTCCACGATCCGCAATCACCCCGGCTATGACCGCGCCGGGCTTCTTAAGGTCCCGGTCCTGCGCTATGGTCATTGGACCATGACCGAAACCGCCGCCAACCCGCCTGTTCATCCCCTTGCCGATCCGCTGGCCCCGCACCGGTCGAGCGGCAAGCCGGCCGATGTCCGCATTTCCTTCTGCTGCGCCGACACGGAGGAGGCACGCCGCGCACGCACGCGGCTGGTGCACCGGTACGGCAACGTGCCGCTGGAGGAAGCGGACATCGTCGTCGCCCTGGGCGGCGACGGACACCTGCTGGAAACGCTGCACCGGGCGCTGAAGCGCGACGGGAAGAACCCGCCGCCGGTCTACGGCATGAACCGGGGCTCGGTGGGTTTCCTGCTGAACGTCTTCCGCGAGGACGACCTGCCGGAGCGGCTGGCGAACGCCCAGCATGTGACGCTGCACCCCCTGCGCATGCTGGCGACCCGGTGCAATGGCGACCGGATTGAGGCACTGGGCATCAACGAGGTGTCGCTGCTGCGCGAGACGCGGCAGGCGTCCAAGCTGCGCATCACGGTGGACGGCGTGGTCCGCCTGCCGGAGTTGATCTGCGACGGCGTGCTGGTGGCGACGCCGGCCGGCAGCACCGCCTACAACCTGTCGGCCCACGGCCCGATCATTCCGCTGGGCACCGGCGTGCTGGCCCTGACGCCGATCAGCGCCTTCCGCCCCCGGCGCTGGCGCGGCGCCCTGCTGCCGCACACGGCCAAGATCACCTTCGACATTCTGGAAGAGGGCAAGCGCCCGGTCAGCGCCGTGGCGGACTCCACCGAGGTGCGCGAGGTTATCCGCGTGGATGTGGAGGAGGCCCGCGACGTCTCCCTGACCCTGCTGTTCGATCCGGAACTGAACTTCGAGGAACGCATCCTCAAGGAGCAGTTCACGCCCTGAAGCGAACTTTTGTTCGCTTCAGATTCAAATGGCCTCACTCGCGGGCTCTCAGCGGATGCCTGTGGCATCCGCCTGCCGCCAGCGGTAACGAAGTTACCGCGATAGGCCGGGCTTCGGACGCACGGGCGTCCGGGCCCGCCGTCGCGGTCCAAAGCGGATCAAGATCCGCTTAAAAGCGCCTTACTCCGCCGCACGGCGGACGGTGTTGGCCTCGGCGTGGGCGCAGATGCGGTGGATCAGGATGTCGAGGTCGTTGCGCAGGCGGGCGAAGCCGTCGTGGCGCTCCAGCGTGTCCTCGTTCATGTAGAGGCGCCGGTTGATCTCAAGCTGGACGGAATGGCGCCCGCGCACCGGGTCGGCGTAGCGGGCGAGCAGTTCCACCCCCTTGTAGGGATCGTTCACCGCCACCGTGTAGCCGAAGCCGCGCAGCACCTCGACCAACAGATCGACGAACTCCGGCTCGCTGGTGGTGCCGTCGCGGTCGCCGATGACGAAGTCCGGGCCGGACTTGCGGCCGGAGCCCCGCCCGACGGCGGACGGCATGGAGTGGCAGTCGACGTGCCACACCGCGCCGAAATCGGCGGCCAGCCCGTCCAGGATGCCGGCGACCTGGAAATGGTAAGGGCGGTAGTAGCGCTCGATCCGGTCCACCACCTCCGCCACCGTCAGCCGGCCGTCGTACATCGGCATCCCCGGCCGGCAGAGCGTGCGGATCAGGCCCATGCCCGCCGCACTCTTCTCGGTGGGGTTCAGCGGCTCCGGCCAGGGGCCGTTCAGAAGGGCGGGGTCGATGTCGTCGACAGCGCGGTTGGCGTCGATGAAGCTGCGCGGGAACAGGGCGCAGAGCAGCGTCGCGCCATGGTCCGGCGCGCGGGCGAACAGCTCGTCCACATGGGTGTCTTCAGCCTGGCGCAGGATCGGCAGCGGGCAGGCGAAGGCGAATTCGCGCGGATAGACGGCGCCGCTGTGGGGCGAGTCGAACAGCACCGGCACGCGCCGGCCGGTCGGATCGCTGCGGACGAGGACGTCCTCGATCACGAAGCTCATGGCTGAACCCGGTATCCCCAATGCGTCGATGGCGCCCCAACGGACGGGTCGGATATAGACGAAGGTCGAATTGGCGTCGATTCAAAACCGTCACGGAACGGTAAGGCAACTGTCATGAACACGGATCGTGGGATGGCCCAAAGAAGACCGGTCGGAACGACGGCGGGGCTGGCGCGCCGTCGCGGTCTTCGCCATACTGCCGTCTCGACGACAGGCGCCTGACAAATCGCCCGAATCGCGAGATCCGCGTGACCGAACCCCTGCCCCGCATCGAATTGACGCCGCCGGACATCGAACCCTACCGGCACGGCAACACCGGGATCGACCACGTCACCACGCTGGACGGGGGACGGCCGGGGCCGCACGCGGTCATCGTGGCGCTGGTCCACGGCAACGAGATCGGCGGGGCGGTGGCGCTCGACACGCTGTTCCGCCGGGGGATCACGCCCAGCCGGGGCCGGCTGACCCTGGCCTTCGCCAACACGGCCGCCTATCGCGCCTTCGATCCGGAACGCCCCTTCGCCTCCCGCTTCGTGGACGAGGACATGAACCGCGTCTGGTCGCCGGAGGTGCTGGACGGCCCGCGCACCAGCGTGGAACTGCGCCGCGCCCGCCAGTTGCGGCCGGTGTTCGACGCCGCCGACGCGATCCTCGACCTTCATTCCATGACCGCGGACACCCCGCCGCTGATCCTGTGCGGCCGGACGGAGCGCGGGCGCGGACTGGCCCGCCGGCTCGGCCATCCGGCCTGGATCGTCGCGGACGAGGGGCACGCGGCCGGGCGCCGCCTGATCGACTACGGCCCCTTCGCCACGCCCGAAGGGGAGCGCACCGCCGTTTTGGTGGAATGCGGCCAGCACTGGCTGGCGGAGACGGCGGCGGTCGCGCTGGAAAGCTGCCTGCGCTTCCTGCTGGCGCAGGAGATGATCGCCCCCGCCGTAGCCGAACCCTTCCTGCGCCGGCACGACGAACCGCAGCGCGTCGTGGAGGTGACCGAGGCCGTCACCGCCGCGACGGAGGACTTCACCTTCAACGAAGGCTATGTGGGCATGGAGATCATTCCGCGCGCCGGAACCCCGCTGGGCCGGGACGGCGGGCGGGCGGTGGTCACCCCCTACGACGACTGCGTGCTGATCATGCCCGCACGCCGTCCGAAGGCCGGGCAGACCGCGGTGCGGCTGGGCCGGCTGGTGCCGTGACCGCCTCCGCATGACGACCCCAAAAAAGTCGGAAGGGTTGCTGCCCTTCGCGCTCGCCCTGCTCATCGGAACGGCCGGCGGCGCGCTGTTCAACCACTTCAACCTGCCGCTCGCCTGGCTGATCGGGGCGATGCTGTTCACCACCGTGGCGGCGGTCGCCGGCGTCCGGCTGCACATCCCCCGGCCGCTGCGCAACGCGATGGTGATGATCTTCGGCGTCATGCTGGGCAGCGGCTTCACGCCGGCCATCGTCGGGCGGCTGGACGAGTGGACCGTGTCGCTGAGCGGCCTTGCCGTCTATCTGGTCGTGGCGACGGCGGCCGGTATCCAGTATCTCCGCCGCACCGCCCGGCTCGATCCGGCGACCGCCTACTTCACCGCCACGCCCGGCGGCCTGAACGAGATGGTGATGGTCGGCACGCAGATGGGCGGCGACACCCGCACCATGGCGCTGGCGCACGCGCTGCGGGTGATGCTGGTGGTCATCGTCATCCCCTTCGCCTTTCAGGCGTTGGGGCTCTACGACCCGGCGCGGCGCGGAACGCTGGGGCCGTCGCTGTCCTCGCTCAGCCTGCCGGACGTCGCCCTGCTGTCCGCCTGTGCGGCCGGCTACCCGCTGGCGAAGCTGCTGCGCATCCCGGCGTCACAGATCGTCGGGCCGATGCTGCTGTCCGCCGCCATCCATCTGGCCGGCCTGACCGAAGGCAAGCCGCCGGGCGCCCTGGTGGCGGGGGCGCAGGTGGTAATCGGCGCGGGGCTGGGCTGCCGCTTCACCGGGCTGGAGGTGCGGCGCGTCTGGCGCGACAGCCTGATGGCGCTGGGCCTGACCGGCCTGATGCTGGCGGTGACCACCGCCTCCGCGTGGGTGGTGGACGAGGCGACGGGGCTGGGCCTCGCCGCGCTGATCCTGGCCTTCGCGCCGGGCGGGCTGGCCGAGATGACGTTGGTGGCGCTGGCCCTGAACATCGACGTGGCGCTGGTCGCCACGCATCACATGGTCCGCATCATCCTGATCGTCACGCTCGCCCCCGCCGCCTACCTGCTATGGCGCAAGTGGGCGGCGCGACACAATCGCGCTTAGCGAGCAGACGCGCAACATTGCACACGCGCGCATGCGTGCGATCTTGCCCTTTGCGTCTTTTCCGTGCGAAGTGAGGGCGCGGACGGGTGGTGGAGCACCACCACCCCGCCGCTCAAGAAGGAGGCATGAAGGATGAAAGAGATCCTCAGTCTCCTGATCCTGCTGCTTCAGGTCGTCAAGGCAATCCTTGACCTTCTGAACCGGCAGTGATCGGGCCGGGAGGCAGGGGGTCCTACGCCCCTGCCTCCCAAGCCTGATGATGATGTCTCGCGCCCCAAATTGCAAGATACCCCGATCACTTCACCCCAGGCTTGCCCTTGGTCCATTCGGCGTTCGTGTCCACCAGCGGCACGGTGGAGATGGACATCTTGGCGGACGCCTCCTTCACCTGCCGGCTGTAGACGACATAGACCAGCGTCTCGTTCGCGCGGTCGTAGATGCGGCGGATGGCGATGGACTTGAAGATCAGGCTCTTGCGCTCGGAAAAGACCTCCTCGCCCTTCTGCGACAGGTCAATGTCGCCGATCACCACGGGACCGGTGCGCCGGCAGGCGATGGAGGCGTTGGAGGGATCCTCGAACCAGTTCCCCTTGGTCAGGCGGTCGAGCATGCTGCGGTCGAAGTCCACCAGATGGCAGGTGACGCCCTTCACCTTGGGGTCCTCCACCGCCTGCACCTCCAGCCCGTTGCCGGTCCAGTCGTTGGAGAAGCGGCCGACCACCGCATCGGCGGCCGACGCCGCCGTGGGGACCACCATCGGGGGCAGCACGGAAAGCGCCAGGACCAACAGGCCGCCACGGATGTTTATCGAAGGGAACGGGCTGCGCATCGCAAGGGTCTCCGGACAGGACGAACCGGGGGCCGCGGGGGCGGTCCCGGAATACCCCTAAATCGGGTGGGCGCGCTGCCCCGTCAAGCGCCCCCGCCCGGTGCCGAACGCCCGGAGCCCCAGCCGCGCATGAGCCACCGCACCATCGACCCGCCCCTCTCTCACCCTCCGGAGCCGGTGACCGAACCCGTCCCGCCCGCCAAGCACCCGCGCAACCCGGTGGCGGTGGCGACCATGGGGCTGTTCGTGATCGCGCTGCTGTTCGCGCTCTACTTCGGGCGGGACGTGCTGCTGCCGATCATGCTGGCGCTGATCCTGAGCTTCCTGCTGCGGCCCTGCGTGCGCGGGCTCTACCGGCTGGGATTGCCGGAGGGGTTGGGAGCGGCGGTGATGGTCATCCTGGTGTTCGGAGCGGCGCTGATGGCCGTCTACACGCTGGCGACCCCGGCGGCGGAGTGGGTCAACCGCATGCCGCGCGTCTTGCACGAGCTGGAGTTCAAGCTGGGCGACATCCGCGAGGGGATCGAGCGCGCCCGCGAAGCGTCACGCCAGCTGGAGAAGATCGCCAGCGACCAGAGCGGCGCCACGCGCGAGGTGGTGGTGCGCGGCCCGTCGCTGGCCGAGCAGGTGCTGCAACAGGCCGAAGCGGTGATCGCCAACGTCATCATCCTTCAGGTGCTGCTTTACTTCTTCCTGGCGCGCGGACGGCAGAGCCTGGAGGCGCTGATCGGCACCATGCGCAGCGTGGACGACCGCATCCACTACGCCATGGTCGCCGCCACGGTGCAGCAGAACATCGCCGCCTACCTCGCCACCATCACGGTCATCAACTTCTTCCTGGGCGTGGCGACGGCCGTAGCCATGTGGTGCTGGGGGCTGCCCAACGCGGCGTTGTGGGGCACGCTGATCGGCCTGATCAACTTCATCCCCTTCATCGGCCCGGCGGTGATGACGGCCGTCCTGTTCCTGGTCTCGGCGCTGACCTTCGACGGGCTTTTCAACATCCTGGGACCGCCTCTGACCTTCGTGATGCTGGCGACGGTGGAAGGCAACTTCCTGACGCCGACGATCGTCGGACGGCGGCTGGCGCTGAACCCCATCGCCGTGTTCGTCTCCATCCTGTTCTGGGGCTGGATGTGGGGGATCCCCGGCGCGCTGCTGGCCGTGCCGATCCTCGCCATCCTGAAGATCCTGTTCGACGCGCACGAGCCGCTGAAGCCCATCGGCGCCCTGCTGGGTTGAGAAACCCGTTCCGCGGACCGTCTTTGGCGGAAAAGCCGGCTGGTCCGGCATCAGGCGCCGTGGCATCGTTTCCCAAGACCGGGGGATGGTGACGGGAGGCATGGGGCATGGTGGTCGGCGGCTTTACCCTGTTCGTGATCGCGCTGCTCGTCTTCGCGCTGCTGCTGGTCCTGCTGGGGGTGCGGACCGTGCCGCAGGGGCAGGAATGGACGGTCGAGCGCTTCGGGCGCTACACGCGCACGCTGCTGCCGGGGCTTCACCTGCTGATCCCGCTGATCGACCGGATCGGCCGCAAGCAGAGCATGATGGAGACGGTGCTGGACGTCCCCTCGCAGGAGGTCATCACCCGCGACAACGCGATGGTGACGGTGGATGGTGTCGTCTTCTATCAGGTGATCGACGCGGCCAAGGCGTCCTACGAGGTCAACAACCTTCAGCTTGCCATCCTGAACCTGACGACGACCAACGTGCGCACGGTCATGGGCTCCATGGACCTGGACGAACTGCTGTCCCAGCGCGACCGGATCAACGCGCGCCTGCTGACCGTGGTGGACGAGGCGACCAACCCCTGGGGCGTGAAGGTCACGCGCATCGAGATCCGCGACATCCAGCCCCCGCGCGACCTCGTCGACAGCATGGCCCGCCAGATGAAGGCGGAGCGCGACCGCCGCGCCTCGATCCTGGAAGCCGAAGGGCAGCGTCAGGCCGCCATCCTGCGGGCGGAGGGCGCCAAGCAGGCGGCCATCCTCCAGGCCGAGGGCCGGCGCGAGGCCGCCTTCCGCGACGCCGAAGCGCGCGAGCGCGCCGCCCAGGCGGAGGCGGAGGCGACCCGGCTGGTGTCCGAGGCCATCGCCGGAGGCAACGTGCAGGCGATCAATTACTTCGTCGCCCAGCGCTACGTGGACGCGCTGACCGCCATGGCGGCGGCGCCGAACCAGAAGGTGCTGTTCCTGCCGCTGGAGGCGGCGAACGTCATCGGCGCCATCGGCGGCATCGCGGAGATTGCCCGCGAAGCCTTCCCCAACCGTCCGGCCCCCGCCACCGCGCCGTCCCCGGCGCCGCGCGGGCCGTGGAACCGCAACGACGCGGAGCCGACGCCGTGAGCACGCCCACAATCATGATCGAGTTCTGGCACTGGTGGGTGCTGGCGGCGCTGCTGGGCGCTGTGGAGATCGTCGCGCCGGGCGCCGCGTTCCTGTGGTTCGGCGGTGCCGCGGGGGTGGTCGGGCTGGCCCTGCTGGCCTGGCCGGCCATGTCGTGGGAGCTTCAGGGGCTGCTGTTCGCGGTCCTCGCGATCGTCGCGGTGGTCGGCGTCCGGATGCTGTCCGAACGCTCCGCCACGACGACGAGCGGCCCCAGCCTAAACCGCCGGGCGGAACAGTACATCGGCACGCTGCACACCCTGGACAGCCCCATCGTCAACGGGCGCGGCCGGGCCCAGGTCGGCGACGGCTTGTGGCCGGTGGAAGGGCCGGACCTGCCCGCCGGCACCCGCGTCCGCGTCGTCGGCACGGACGGAACCCGGCTCAAGGTCGAAAAGGCCTAGGCGCCAGCCGAACCGCCGCGTCGCCGCGCTGTCGAGGTCGGCGCGGATTTGTGCCGCTTGACGCATCAGCCGTTGCGCCAGCGCGTCCAGCTTGGGATCGCCGCTGGCCGCCGCGCGAATCGCCGCGTGCCGGCCGAACGCCTCCAGCTGGCGCGCCATCGCGCCGTAATCCGGCGCTCCGGTCCCCGATCCGGTGGAGCCCGATCCAAGTGAGCTTGCGTCGAGGGGCTTGCTCATGGAGCCTCGCCATGCTGCATTGCCGAACAATACGGCGGTATGCTGGCACGAGGCCGAGGCTAAGAAAATTGCGCTTACGGCCGGAGCGTCCCGGCTGTTCGGCGGTGACGTGCTAGGCCAACCGCCGAACGGGATAGGACCCCAACCCAGCGCTTCAATCGATCAATTCGTCCAGCGTCGCGCGGACGACCTGCACGATCTCCGCCCCGTGCTGGCCGACGCCCAGGTCGCGGGCGCCGACGATGACCGACAGTTCGCGCTCGGTCGTCGGGGCGAAGCGGGCGATCTCCGGCACCAGCTCGTCGGGCAGGATGGCGTCGCGCGGCACGCCCTCGCGCGCGGCGGTGCGGTCGCGCCAGCCGTTCAGCGCGTCGCTGATGGCCGCTTCGATCTGGAGCGACTCCTCCTTGCGCTTCAGGTCCTGGTACAGGACCAGGACGCGCCAGGCGCCGTCAGCGTAGGCGGTGTCGATGCGCTGCACCTCGACCGTGCGGAGGAAGGCGGACAGGGCGTCCTGCGCTTCCTCGGCCGTCGCGTCGGGGATCATGAAGGTGCGGATTTCCGTGCTCATCCCGGTCCTCGGTCGATAGCTCGCCTTTCGCGCGAGGGTACACGAAGCGGAGGGGGTACCGCCAGAACCGCGAACAACCCGCCGCACCGGAGCCGGCGCGGGCTTCCCGGCGGGCGGGCGGCGGGGTACCCCCGATGCCGCTTGGCGGCAGCGCGGCCGAGGCCGTTATCAGGCATGGGATTGTACGTCATCGAAGGATTGCGCCCATGCCGCCCGTCAGCCCGGATCCCGTCCCCACCGCCCCGCGCCCTTCCGGCGATGGGGCTGGCCCGCGGCACGCCGTCGCGCCGGCCCCGGACCACCGGTTCGACCTGCATCTGGCGGTGGCGGAGGGGCTGGAGGGCTGGCTGACCCTGACGGCGCGGCAGTGCGCCATCCTTTATTGGGCCGAACGCGGCCTGCCGCTGGACGGCATCGCGGAGCGCATGGGCCTGGACCAGGGCGAGGTGCTGGAACATCTGGCCCCGCTCGCCGCGGCCGGTGCCGTGCATCTGCAACCCTCCGCGCCTGCGGCTTCAACAGCGGACGAAACCCTGCCCGGCCTGTGGGACGCGGCGGTGGAGGCCCATGCCGAGCGGCCGTGCCTGCTGCCGCCCGGCGGCGGCGCGGCGCTGACCTACCGGGAGGCCGGGCGGCGGGTTGACGCGATCGCCCGCCGGCTCGCCGCCGCGCGCCTGCCCAAGGGCGCCCGGGTCGTGCTGTATGGGGAGCCGGACCGCGACTCCGCCCTGCTGTTCTGGGCCTGCGCGCGGCTGGGGCTGATCGTCGCGCCGGTGGACAGCGCCTGGGGCGAGGCGGCCTTCCTCAAGGCGCTGGACCTCGTGGAGCCGGCGCTGGTCTTCGCCGACGCCCGACGCGCCGCCGCCGCCCGCGCCAGCGGCCGGGCCGCCGTGATCGTCGAGGGTGCGGCGCGCGCCGTGGCCGAACCGCCCGCCCTGGGCTTCGCCGACTGGCTGGCCTCCGGCGGTCCTGGCGAGGCGCCGTCCGAACCGGTGCGGGAGACGGACGCGGCCGTGATCGTCTTCACCGCCGGGACCACGGGCGAGCCCAAGGGGGTGGCGCTGTCGCACGGGGCGCTCGTCCGCTCCGCCCGGCTGCTGGCGGGGGTGGGCGCGCTGACGGCGGAGGACCATCTGCTGACCCTGACGGAGTTCCACGCGGTGAGCGGCCTGCGCAACGCGCTGGTCATGGCCGCCGTCGCGGGGGCCGCGACAGTGCTGCCCACCGCCGGAGAGCGCCACCACGCCCCGGCGCTGGCCGCCCTGTGCGGGCGGGAACGGGTGACCGTGCTGTCCGCCATGCCCGCCGCGTTGAAGGGGCTGGCCGCCGGCGCCGGGCGCATCGGGCCGGAGGCGATGCCCTCCGTCCGGCTGCTGATGTCCAACGGCGCCGAACTGCCCGCCGCGACGGTGGAGCGGCTGCGCGCGCTGACCGAGGCGCCGGTGATGACCGTCTACGGGCAAGCGGAGGCCGGCGGGGTCTGCGCGCTGGGCGCCGCCGGGCTGGCGGAGGGCACCATCGGCCGCCCGGCCGACGCCGTAATGCAGATCGTCGATCCCGACGGCCTGCCGCTGCCGCCGGGGGCGGTGGGCGAACTGCGGGTCTACGGCGCCAACCGCATGATCGGCCACCACCGCCGCCCCGACCTCGACGCCCGGACCTTGCGCGACGGCTGGGTCTGCACCGGCGACCGCGCCACCCGCGACGAGGACGGCATCATCCAATTGGTTGGGCAGCCCCGCGACCGGCTAAAGACGGCGCGCGGTGACCGGCTTCACCTGTCGGAAATCGAACGGCTGCTGGAGCGCGATCCCGCCGTAGCCGAGGCCGCCGCCTGCGCGCTCCCCGACGAGGAAGGTGGGGAACGCGCGCTGGCCTTCGTGCTGTTGAAGGAAGGCGCGGACCCAACGGCGGTGGTGGAGCGTTTGAAGCACCGGGCGCTGGCGTGCCTGGGGCATCGCGCCGCCCCGCTGGACATCCGCGTCCGCGCCGACTTCCCGCGCGCCGCCAACGGCATGGTGCGGCGCCGCGCGCTGCTGGAGGAGCAGGAACCCGATGGGCAGGGGCATGGACCACAGGGCCGATGAGGAACGCGCAAGCCCGGAAAACGAAAGCCCGGCACCTTCCCCGGCGAAACCGCCTCCGGAACCGCCGCGAAAGCGCCGCCGCTGGGGGCGCATCCTTCTGCTGAGCCTCTTCCCCGCGCTGTTCCTGACCGGCACGGCGGGGGCCTTCTGGACCGGCTACCGGCTCTACGACCAACCCTTCGTCTGGTACAACAGCAACCGCATCGCCGCCGTCGCCGACCGGGCGGCGCGCGGCACCGGAACGCGGGACACGCCGGCGCCGGTGGTGGTGGTGCTGGGCGGTGCGGCGCTGCGCAACGCCACGCTGGACGAGGACGGCATGGCCAAGCTCGCCGCCCGCCAGGGGGTGGAGCGCCTCCAGTTCCTGCGCATCGTCCACCCCAACGCGGAGTTCGCGGACTTCGAGCCGATGCTGGGCGCCGTCCTGAAGCTGAAGCCGGAGCTGGTGCTGCTCGACCTCGACCTGCTGTTCGCGGAGCGGCCGTCGCTGGCCGGCCTGCGCCATTACGGCACCGTGCTGACCGGCATGGCGCTGGACGGCAAGCCCTACCTGCCCGACCAGATCGCGCTGCAATACGACAAGCCCTGCCGCGCGTTGAACGCCGCCGGCACGACGCGGGAGGAACTGGACCACCGGGTGGAGGAGGTTCGGGAGGCCGTCGCCCTGCGCCCCGAGTCGCCGGCCTTCGAGCGGGTGCGGCGCTTCGCCGACCAGGCGCGGGCCGGCGGAACGCGCGTGGCGCTGCTGCACCTGCGCCGCCCTGCATCCTTTGAGGAGCGGCTGTACGGCCCCGGCAACAGCTATCTTCCCGACGCGCTGGCGCGCCTGTCGGAACGGCCCGGACTGCCGCTGTGGCACTTCCCCGAAACGGTTCAGAAATCAGGGCATTACTGCCGCAACGGCACGTTGGGGCCGGAGGGGCGCAAGGCCTATTCCGCCTGGCTGGCCGCCGGGATCGCGCAGGTGCTGTCCCAACCGCGCGTGGAAGAGGCAGCCCTGCAATAGGCGCGGCGCGCGCATTGCGCCGCAGCAAATCAAACTTGCATCCAGAACCCACATCATAGATAAAACCGCAAGATCACAGCGGCGGAAGGCCTTGTCATTCCAAGGAAATACGGCTGTCATCAAAGTGCAATATTTCCATCGATTGGAACAGCGAATGAGTGCCGTCATGGATTTCACAGTCCACGATACCCCGGGCAACACCGAGATTCACCTGACCGGCCGCATGACCTTTGCCGATCACGAGACGTTCCGCAAGGTCATCGGCGTGTTCGAGCGACCGCCGGGGCACAAGCTGGTGTTCGACCTGTCCAAGCTGGACTTCGTGGACTCCTCCGGGCTTGGCATGTTCATCATCGCCCGCGACACCGCGCACAAGCGGAACCTGGACTTCGCGATCCGCGGCGCCCGCAACGAGGTGCGGCGCCTGATCACCGTCGCCAAGTTCCACAAGGTGTTCAACATCGACGACTGATACGGCCGGGACGGAAGAAGGGCGGTCACATATGGAGGCCGGATTCCTTCCGCAGGAGCATCGTCATCCCCGCGAAGGCGCTACGGCATGCACACATTTCGCTTTTGCGGTAAGTTTTTGATGCAACTCAGTATTCTCGTCATCCCCGCGAAGGCGGGGATCCAGACGCCCGTCTGGGCGTCATATGAGTCAATCTTTGACTCATATCGCCGCTGATCGCGGCTCATGCTGGATTCCCGCCTTCGCGGGAATGACGGAGAAAACTATGCGCATCAACGAGATACCGTGCATGCGAGATCCGTGCATCCTGTAGCGCGAAGGCGGGGATGACGGGTGTCTTTTGTGAGGAGCGCATTCTTCATATGCGATCACCCTGAGGACGGGAGAAGGACGGATGGGCTTCACCCCGGCGACATCGGCGGTTCTGGACGGCCCGACGCTCTACGGCGTTGACCTGGGCATTCCGCTGGACGAATGCCGGGTGCTGATCGCCGACGACAGCGCCTTCAACCGCAAGACGCTGGCCCGCTTCCTCCAGTGGGCCGGCATCACCCAGGTCGCCTTCGCGGAGAGCGGGGCCGACGTGCTGGCGCGGGTGGAAAGCTTCGACCCCGACCTGCTGCTGCTCGACACCGCCATGCCGCAGATGGACGGCATCGCCGTCTGCCGCACCCTGCGCAGTAACCCGCGTTGGCGCGACCTGCCCATCCTGATGCAGAGCGCGCTCAACTCCGACCAGTTGCGTACGGTCTGCTTCCACGCCGGGGCCACCGACCTGATCGCCAAGCCGATCAACCCCGGCGAATGCATCGCCCGCGTGCGCTACCACCTGGAGCGCCGCTCCATGATGCAGGAGCTGCGGGCCTTCCGCGAACGGGTGGAGCGCGACCTGCACCAAGCCCGCGCGATGCAGCTCGCCCTCGTGCCCGAACCGGCGGAACTGGCGGCGCTGGATGCGCGCCACGGGCTGGGCATCGAGCCGGTCTTCCGCACCTCCGACGAGATCGGCGGGGATTTCTGGACCGCCTTCGAGTTCGACGACACGCGCGTCGGCGTCTTCGTCGCCGACCTGTCCGGCCACGGCATCACGGCGGCGATCAACGCCTTCCGCCTGCACACGCTGCTGAACCGCACCCCGGCGGAGGATCTGCGCGACCCCGCCCGGCTGCTGTCACAACTGAACCTCCGCCTGTGCGAAATCCTGCCCCTGGGCCAGTTCGCCACGGCCTTCTACGGGGTGATCGACCGAGCCGACGATTCGTTGACCTACGCCGCGGCCGGCGCGCCCAGCCCTATCCTGGGCGACTGGAACGGCTTCCGCCGGCTGGACGCCTCCGGCTTGTTCCTGGGGGCCTTCCGCGATTCCGGCTATGAGAACCACCGGGTGACCATGGCGCGCGGCTGCTCCCTGTTCCTCTATTCCGACGGGCTGAGCGAGTCCCGCGATCCCTCCGGCGCCATGCTGGGGGAAGAGGGGCTGGTCCGGCTGGCCGAACAGGCGGCGGTGGCCGATCCCGAACGCCCCCTGCCCCATCTGCTGGCCCGCTACACCGAGGCCTACGGCGCCCGCCTGCACGACGACCTGACCGCCGTCTGGATCGCCCGGCGCTGAAAAAAGCGTGTCAACAGTCCTGACCTACCCGTTTCGCGAATTTACCCATTGGCCGTATGACCACATTCGCGTTATGGATAATGGTGCGTCGGGCGATGCAACATCAGGAGACGGAACGGAAATGGCTTCGATCATGATCAAGAAGGCCGGCGAGGGCCTGATTTCCCAGGCGCACCGCAACGCCGACGTCGGCCCGACCAGCGGCAGCTCGGTCGTCTATGAGATCCTGAACGTCCCGGCGGGCGTGACCGCCGACGACGTCATCGCCGCCTTCAAGACCTTCAAGCCGTTGGACAAGAAGTACGAGTACGACTACGCCGACCTGAGCAAGTAAGGCGCCGGTTTATGGTTGGGCCGCGCCGCCGCGCGGCCCAACACCGGCAGCTTGTTACGTCTTCTTCGGGAAGCGCGCGGTCCAGCGCTCCAGTTCGGCCACATGCTCGGCCTCTTCGGAGGCGAACTCCTCGGCCATCATGCGGACCTCCGGATCGGTCGTGGTCGCCGCCACGTCGGCGTAGAAGGCGTGGCCGCGCTTTTCGCTGTCGAGCGCAAGCTCCAGCGCATAGTCCACCGTCATCAGATAATGCGAGCCTTCCATGGAGGCTGCCTCGGGGCTTTCGCCATCCGGCCACTGGAACTCCTCCGGCGCCAGGGCCGGGATGTCGCGGAAGCCGGAGCGCTTGCGCGCCTCCGCCAGATGCAGGCGCGAGAATTCGGCCATCTTGCCGAAGAAACCCGCCACCTCGGCGTTGCCATAGGTCTTCATCGTCTCCGACAGGTCGGCGAAGCGGGTGGCGGCGTCCTCCTCCAGCGCGCAGGCGTGGGCGAGGAACAGGGCGGGGTCGTGGATGTTGGCCATAGGGTCCTGACGCTCGTTAAGGCACAAACGGATTGTGGTCTTTCCGCACCATAACGCCTTGCGACGGCAGGATCCTTGTGCAGCGCACCATCGGCGGGCGCCTGCGACAATTTGGCCCACCCGCCGTCCTCCGCCCCACCGATCAGCCACCCCTTGGCCGCAAGGCGCGAAGGGCCTACAGATCCTCGCATGGGCAAGAACGGCACGGGGGCTCCGGCATGAACGCGTTGAACGGCCTGCGGGCCGCCCTCGGGAACGAGGAGTTGGAGCGGCTGCACCAGCTGCGCCAGCGCCGCCGCACGGCGCGCGCCGGCGCGAAGGCGCCGCGCACGCTGGGCCAGCGGATCGCCGACGGGGTGGCGACCCTGGTCGGGTCCTGGCGCTTCATCATCGTCCAATCGGCGATCCTGGCGCTGTGGATCGGGGCCAACGTGCTGGGCTGGGTCCGGGCCTGGGACCCCTATCCCTTCATCCTGCTGAATCTCGTCCTGTCCTTCCAGGCCGCCTACACGGCCCCCATCATCATGATGAGCCAGAACCGGCAGGCCGATGTCGACCGGGAGCGGGCGACGCAGGACTACGACGTGAACCTGAAGGCCGAGCTGGAGATCGAACTGCTGCACCAGAAGATCGACCTGCTGCGCGAACAGGAGATCGCCCGCCTGACCCGCATGGTGGAGGACTTGACCGACGCGCTCCGGGCGGCCAAGAACGCACCTCCGCCACCGTCCTCGGCTGTTTAAAGTCCGTTCATGAGCATCCCGGCCCTCCCTATCGATCCCGTCCTGCCAGACCTGCTGGCGGCGCTCGACGCGCGCGGCGTGGCCGTGCTGCAGGCGCCGCCCGGCGCCGGCAAGACCACGCGCGTGCCGCTGGCCCTGCTCGACCAGCCCTGGCTGGCCGGGCGCAAGGTCATCGTGCTGGAGCCGCGCCGGCTGGCCGCCCGCGCCGCCGCCCGCCGCATGGCCGCGATGCTGGGCGAAGCGGTGGGGGAAACGGTCGGCTACCGCGTGCGGCTGGACACCAAGGTGGGACCGAAGACCCGCATCGAGGTGGTGACCGACGGCCTGTTCCTGCGCCAGCTTCAGGAGGATCCGGAGCTTCCGGCCGTGGGCGCCGTGCTGTTCGACGAGTTCCACGAGCGCGGCATCGACAGCGATCTGGCGCTGGCCCTGGTGCAGGAGGCGCGCGGGGCTCTGCGCGACGACCTGCGGCTGGTGGTCATGTCGGCGACGCTGGACGGCGCGCCCGTCGCGGCGCTGCTGGGTGATGATCGGGGCGGGGCGCCGATGGTGACCAGCGAGGGCCGCGCCTTCCCGGTGGAGACGCGCCACCTCGACGCCCCCGCCGCCGGCACCCGGCCCGACACCCGAATTGAGGACGCCGTGGCCGCCACCGTCCGCCGCGCCCTGCGCGAGGAGAGCGGCAACGCGCTGGTCTTCCTGCCCGGTGCGGGAGAAATCCGCCGCGTGCAAAGCCTGCTGGAGGGTGCCGACCTCGGCCCGAACGTGATGATCGCGCCCCTCTACGGCGACCTGACCGCCGACGCGCAGGACCGCGCCATCGCGCCCAGCCCGCCGGGTACCCGCAAGGTCGTGCTGGCCACCCCCATCGCCGAGACCAGCCTGACCATCGAGGGCATCCGCATCGTCGTGGACAGCGGCCTGATGCGCGTCCCCCGCTTCGACCCGCGCAGCGGCATGACGCGGCTGGTCACCGTGAAGGTTTCCCAGGCCTCGGCCGAACAGCGCCGGGGCCGCGCCGGCCGTCTGGAGCCGGGCGTCTGCTACCGCCTGTGGCCGGAGGCGACGCACAAGGCGCTGGCCCCCTTCACCGCGCCGGAGATCATGGACGCCGACCTCGCCCCGCTGGCGCTGGAGCTGGCGGTGTGGGGCGTCGCCGACCCGAACACGCTGGCGTGGCTCGACCCGCCTCCCGCCTCCTCCATGGCGCAAGCGCGGGAGCTGTTGCGCGAACTGGGCGCGCTGGCGGGGGATGGCGCGATCACCGCGCACGGCCGCCGCATGGCCGGCTTCGGCGTGCACCCACGCCTCGCCCACATGATGCTGAAGGGCAAGGAGCTTGGGCTCGGCGGGCTGGCCTGCGAAGTGGCGGCGCTGCTGGGCGAGCGCGACATCATCCGCGCGCAGCCGGGCTTCCGCGACGCCGACCTGCGGCTGCGCGTGGAGCTGCTGCGCGGGCTGGACGATGAGGGCCGGATGCGCGGCGCCGGGCGCGGCCTGTCGGTGGAGCGCGGCGGGGCGCAGCAGGCGCTGAGGCAGGCGCGGCAGTGGAAGCGGCAGTTGAGCGTGAAGGACGGCGGCGGTGACCTGGGGGAGACCGGGCTGCTGGTGGCGCTCGCCTACCCCGACCGCATCGGCCAGCGCCGGCCCGGCACCACGACGGGCGGGGCCGCCGCGCAGTATCGCCTGTCCAACGGGCGCGGCGCCTTCTTCCAGGACGCGGAGCCGCTGACCGCCGAGGACTGGCTGGCCGTCGCCGACCTGGACGGGGCCGCGCGCGAGTCCCGCATCTTCCTCGCCGCCCCGGTCACCCTGGCGGCGCTGGAGGAAACCTTCGCGGAGCACATCCGCACGGAGACCGTCGTCGCCTGGGACAGCCGCGAGCAGGCGGTGCTGGCCCGCCGCCGCCGGATGCTGTTCGCGCTGGTGCTGAAGGACGAACGCCTGTCCAACCCGCCCGCCGACAAAATCGCCGCGGCGATGCTGGAGGGCATCCGGGACATGGGCCTGACCGCCCTGCCCTGGACTGACGAGCTGCGCAAGTGGCAGGCCCGCGTATCCTTCCTGCGCCGCATGGAGGGGGAGGAGTGGCCCGACGTCTCCGACGCCGCCCTGCTCGCCGGGCTTGAGGAGTGGCTGACGCCCTTCCTCGACGGCGTCTCGCGCCGTGCGCATCTGGACCGGGTGGAGCTGTCGAACGCGCTGCGCGGGATGCTGCCCTGGGCGATGCAGCAACGGCTCGACAAGGAGGCGCCGACCCATGTGGAGGTGCCCAGCGGCTCCCGCGTGCCCATCGACTATGCGGGCGACGAGCCGGTGCTGGCCGTGCGCTTGCAGGAAATGTTCGGGCTGGCCGAGACCCCGCGCATCGCCGGCGGGCGCGTGCCGCTTCTGCTGCACCTGCTGTCCCCCGCCCGCCGCCCGGTGCAGGTGACCCGCGACCTCGCCAGCTTCTGGGCCAACGCCTACAAGGCGGTGAAGGCGGATTTGAAAGGGCAGTATCCCAAACACTACTGGCCCGACAACCCGCTGGAGGCGGAGCCGACGGCGAGGGCGAAGCCGCGAGGGCGATGAGGCAACCCTGCCTTTACGCGCGCGTCACGACGTGCAGACGACGCGCCTTCTGGTGGGCGACGATGCTGCGTTTCAGCGCATCGAACAGTTCCGTTGGCAGGAAGCCCCAGGCGAACACGTCCGGCTTATCCCTCGACACCGGCCGCAGATCGTAGCCGGGCCAGACGAATTTGTTCAGTTCGTCGGTGACAATCCAAGAGCGCTCAGCGTCCAAGCTGAGGCGAGCTTTGACCTTGGCCGGAACTTCGACGGCGTTTGACGGATCGTCCGGCGGCGTGTGGGTGATCGGGGCGACGTAGACGAGCCGGTCGCCGTCCGCATCGGCCACCGCCAGCACAATGGCGCAGGGGCGATTCTTGCGCCCTTCCTCGCCGCCGGCCCACCGCTCGCGATTCCAAAGATAGGCGTAGCTGATGAAGGCCGGGGGCGGGCGTCGGAAGCGGCATCGGCGGTCAGTCGTCGATGCTGTAGCGGTGTTCCTCCGGCACCTCGGCGGCCTCGATCAGGCCGATCTCCTCGTCCGTCAGATCGGCGGAGGCGATGGCCTGCCTTTGCGCCTGCTTCATGGCGTGGTAGGTCTCGGCCGACACGATGAACACCGTCTCACGGCCATAGCGGGTGACGCGCACCGGCTCGACCAGCGCGCGGTCGTGAAAGGCGCCGAAGTTCTTCTGCACGTCGGACGCGGCAGCGGTGATGGGCATGGCTCACCCCTGATGTTCCCTATCTTCCGTAAGATACGGAAAACAGAGCAGGCGAACAAGCCTCACGCCGCCGCGTAGTCCCTGAGCCGCACTGGCATGCGGCGCGAGCCCCAGGCGCCCGGCCGGGTCTCGAACACGCCGGGGAGCTTGGTGCCGCAATTGCCGCAGGCACCTTTCTCGTCCAGCCCCCAGGCGCTGAGCGTGTAGCCGCTGCGGCCGATCACCACCTCTCCACACCCAGAACAGCGGGTGCTGGAGTGGTCCAGGTCGGCGACGTTGCCGACATACACGTGATGGAGCCCGTTCCGCTTCGCGATGGTCCAGGCGCGCAGCAGGGTGGCGTGCGGGGTCCAGCCCTTGTCGCGCATCTTGTAGTCGGGGTGGAAGGCGGTGAAGTGAATCGGCACGTCGGGGCCAAGGCTTTCGCGGATCCAGTCCGTCATGGAATCCAGTTCGGTATCGCTGTCGTTCTCGCCGGGGATCAGCAGGGTGGTGATCTCGAACCAGACGTTGGTCTCGTGCTTCAGGTACTTCAACGTGTCGAGCACCGGGGCGAGGTGGCTGCCGGTGACCTTGTGGTAGAACTCTTCCGTGAAGGCCTTCAGGTCCACGTTGGCGGCGTCCATGTGGCGGTAGAACTCGGTCCGCGGCTCCGGGCAGATGTAGCCGGCGGTGACCGCGACGTTCTTCACCCCCTGCTCGCGGCAGGCCTGCGCCACGTCCACCGCGTATTCCAGGAAGATGACCGGGTCGTTGTAGGTGTATGCGACGGAGCGGCAGCCCGTTTCCTTCGCCGCGCGCGCGATGGTCTCGGGCGCCGCGCTGTCGGCCAGCGTGTCGAACTCGCGGGACTTGGAGATGTCCCAGTTCTGGCAGAACTTGCAGGTCAGGTTGCAGCCCGCCGTGCCGAAGGACAGCACCGGTGTTCCCGGCAGGAAGTGGTTCAGCGGCTTCTTCTCGATCGGATCGACACAGAAGCCGGAGGAGCGGCCATAGGTGGTCAGCACGATCTGGTCGCCCTGGCGCTGGCGCACGAAACACAGCGCCTGCTGGCCGTCGGACAGTTTGCAGTGACGGGGACAGACGTCGCATTGCAGGCGGCCGTCGTCCAACTGATGCCAGTAACGGGCGGGGACGATATGGGACATGGCAGGCTGTTCCTAAAAAAAGACCTGTCCGTCCGGTAGAGCCTCCCGGGCTGTGTGCTTGCAAAACATCGGACGGTGTTCCCACATGTGGGACAGGGTGACCCTTGCGGCAATCCGATTCTCCGCCCCTATCCTTTCGATGATTTTGTGAAGCTGGGACCATGAACCTGCGCGCTCCGGCCGTGGCGGGGGCCTTTTATCCCGCCAACCCCGCCGTCCTCGACCGCATGGTGGCCGACTGTCTGGCCGAGGCCCACACGGACAACCTGCCGGCCAAGGCGATCATCGCGCCGCACGCC
Organism: Azospirillum mesophilum; assembly: GCF_053470405.2. Lineage (NCBI taxonomy): Bacteria > Pseudomonadati > Pseudomonadota > Alphaproteobacteria > Rhodospirillales > Azospirillaceae > Azospirillum > Azospirillum mesophilum. The sequence goes on along the minus strand of NZ_JBPXMQ020000001.1, from coordinate 379,590 downwards.
GGCTATGTCTATTCCGGCCCCATCGCCGGCACCGCCTACGCGGGCGTGGCGCATCTGGGCGACCGGGTGACGCGCGTGCTGCTGCTCGGCCCCGCGCACCGTTACGGCTTCCGGGGCATCGCCTACCCCTCGGCCGACGGGCTGGCGACACCGCTGGGTGCGGTGCGGGTGGACCGGGAAGGCATCGGCGCGATCCACGACCTGCCGGGCGTTCAGGAACTCGACCGCGCCTTCGACGGGGAACACGCGCTGGAGGTCCACCTGCCATTCATCCAACGGCTGTTCCCGCGCGCGTCCGTCGTGCCGCTGATCGTCGGCCACGCCGAGCCGGCGCAGGTGGACGCCGTGCTGCAACGCCTCTGGGGCGGGCCGGAGACGCTGATCGTCATCAGCTCCGACCTCAGCCACTTCCATGACTACGGGACCGCCCACCGGCTGGACCTGGAGACCTCGCAAGCCTTCGAGGCGGCGGAGCCGGAGCGGCTGTCGGGTGACCGGGCCTGCGGCTATCTGCCGGTGGCCGGGCTGCTGATGCGCGCCCGCGCGCTGGACCTGCGCGTCACCACGCGCGACCTGCGCAACTCCGGCGACACGGCCGGCGACCGCAGCCGGGTGGTGGGCTACGGCGCCTACAGCGTGGAGCCGGCGACGGAGGCCCGCCTGTCCGACGCGCACCGCGAGCTGCTGCTGGAAACGGCGTACCGCACGCTGGCCCAGGCGGTGCAGACCGGGCGCACCCCCGATATCCGGGCGGAGGACTTCCCCTTTCCGCTGCGCGCCATCCGCCGCACCTTCGTCACGCTGATGATGGACGGCGACCTGCGCGGCTGCATCGGCACCGTCCAGGCGCCCCACCCGCTGGTCGAGGACGTGGCGACCAACACGGTGAAGTCGGCCATGCAGGACCCGCGCTTCGGCCCGCTGACGGCGGCGGAACTGCCACGCGTGGACATCAGCGTCTCGATCCTCAGCCACGACCGCCCCCTTCCCTTTCGCGACGAGGAGGATTTGATCGCCAAGCTGCGGCCGGGCATCGACGGGCTGATCCTGCGCGACGGGCGCAACGGCGCGCTGTTCCTGCCCAAGGTCTGGGACATGCTGCCCGACCCGCGCCAGTTCGTCGCCCAGTTGAAGCGCAAGGCCGGTTGGGCGCCCGACCGCCCGGTGCCGGGCCTTCAGGCCACCATCTTCGGCGCGGAGAGCTTCGGGAAGGAATAGCGGGTGACTGCGGGGGAGGGCGTGGAAAGCGCCCCTCTCCCGTGCTACGTTAAGGTCATGGCCAAGCCGCAACCCCGCCCCGATTTCGACCCGCCCCTCTCCCCCGAGGAAGAGGCCAAATACGCCGCGCTCAAGGCGGACATCGAGGTTGCGTATCAGGAGCTGCTGGCGGGCAACGTCATTGACGGCGAAGAGGTCTTTGCCGAGCTTTATGCCCTTTACGGCAAGCCCCCAGAGGATTGATGGCGCGCGTCCGGTTTGCGCGGGCAGCAGCCGCCGACGTCAAGAGCATCGCCGCTTACATTGCAGCGGAGGACCCGGCTGCCGCCACCCGCTTTACCGATCGTGTGCTGAGGAAATGCGCGCTCCTGGCAGAGCGGCCAAAAATCGGCCGTCCCCGATTCAACCTGAAGCCGGGCCTGCGCAGCAGCCCGCTTGACCGGTACATCATCTTCTATTGGGCGGCGGAAGACGGGATCATCGTTGCCCGCGTCCTCCATTCCGCCCGGGACATCAGCCGCCTGTTCGAGGAGTGAGGGCTTACGCCCCCACCCCGCTCGGCGCGGTGACGGCGTGTTCCTTCAGGATGGCTTCGGACACCGCCGACACCTCGACCAGTTGCACCTCGTAGCCCCAGAGGTTGGCGATGTGGCGCAACACCGCCTTGGCGTCGCTTTCGTCCAGCAGCACGCCGTTGGTCACGCGGTGGTGCAGGATCAGCTTGCGGTCGCCGGCCAGATCGACGTCGACGATCTGGATGTCCGGTTCCAGGAAGGCCAAGTCGTACTGGCGGGCCAGCAGCTTGCGGATGTGGCGGTAGCCGCGCTCGTTGTGGATGTTCTCCACGAGCAGGTACGGATCCTCCGCGTCGTCGCGCACGCTGAACATCTTGAACTTCCGCATCAGGTGCGGGCTGAGGTACTGGAGCACGAAGCTCTCGTCGCGGAAGTTGGCCCAGGCCTCGCGCAGCGCCGCCATGCCGTCGCCCCGGCCGGCGAGGTCCGGGAACCACTGGCGGTCCTCGTCGGTCGGGTTCTCGGCGATCCGCTGGATGTCCTGCATCATCGCGAAGCCCAGCGCGTAGGGGTTGATGCCCGAGAAGCGCTGGTCGTCGAATTCCGGCTGGAAGACCACCGAGGTGTGCGAATGCAGGAACTCCAGCATCGCGCCTTCGCTGATCATCCCCTTCTGGTGAAGCTGATTCATGATGGTGTAGTGGGTGTAGGTCGCACACCCCTCGTTCATCAGCTTCGTCTGCTTCTGCGGGTAGAAATACTGGGCGATGTGGCGGACGATGCGCAGGATTTCGCGCTGCCAGTGATCCAGCCGCGGCGCCTTCTTCTCCAGGAAGTACAGCAGGTTCTCTTCCGGCAGGCCGAGCAGCTTCTTGCGCTCCGACACCGTCTTGGACGGACGGTGGCCGCCGGCGATCGGCTTCGGCACGGTGCGCCACAGGTCGTTGAAGGTCTGCTCCTGGTATTCCTGCCGCTCGCGCTCGCGCTTCTGCTCAAGCCGCAGGTCGAGGCTGCGCTTCTTCGGGTACTTGTGCACGCCCTGGTTCATCAGCGCGTGGGCGGCATCCAGCACCCGCTCCACCGCGTGGTGGCCGTAACGGTCCTCGCACTGGCCGATGTAGGCCTTGGCGAATTCCAGATAGTCGAGGATGCCTTCGGCGTCCGTCCACTGCTGGAAGAGCTGGTTGTTCTTGAAGAAGTGGTTGTGGCCGAAGGCGGCGTGGGCGATGACCAGCGTCTGCATCGTCATGGTGTTTTCTTCCATGATGTAGCTGATGCAGGGGCTGGAGTTGATGACGATCTCGTAGGCGAGGCCGCGGTAGCCCTTGCGGTAGAGCATCTCGTCGCGAGCGAAATGCTTGCCGAAGGACCAGTGCTTGTACATCAACGGCATGCCGATCGACGAATAGGCGTCGAGCATCTGTTCCGCCGTGATGACCTCGATCTGGTTCGGATAGACGCTCAGGCCCATCTCGTTCAGGGCGATGTCCTCGATGGCGTCGTAGACGCGCTTGATCTTGTCGTAGTCCCAGTCCGCCCCGTCGTAGAGCAGACCCTCGGGCTTGGTGATCACAGCGGCCATGCGTCAGGTCCTCTCGAAACTCGGTGGGGCGTTGCGCCCCTGTTCTTGAAACAGCCTCGTGAAGGGATCTGCCCCCTCCCTCCCCCTCCCCCGCCTTCGGCGGTGGAGGGAACTGCCGCCGCTTCCCCCAAAGCCCCCTCTCCCGCGCAAGCGGGGGAGGGTTGGGGAGGGGGCCGGAGGCTACGCCCCGGCCTTTTCCCGCGCGAACAGGTCGCGGAAGACGGGGAAGATCTCGCGGCGGGAGCGCACACGGCGCATGGCGATGGGCAGGTCCGGTCCCTGGACTTGCTTGTAGGTGCGCCACAGCTCGGTCTCGCGGCCCAGCGCCGACAGGCCCATGTTGTGCTCGGCCGCCACCTCGATGTAGGCGAAGTACTGGCAGAGCGGCAGGATCGTGTCCTTCAGCAGGGCCGCGGAGCGGGCGTTGTCGGACGACATGTTGTCGCCGTCCGACGCCTGGGCCGCGTAGATGTTCCACTCGTTCTCCGGGTAGCGCTCCTTCACGACGCGGTGCATCTCCTCCAGCGCCGTGGACACCACGGTGCCGCCGGTTTCGGTGGAGTAGAAGAAGGTCTCCTCGTCCACCTCCTTGGCCTCGTGGGTGTGGCGGATGAAGACGATGTCCACGGAGCGGTAGCGGCGCTTCAGGAACAGGTAGAGCAGCATGAAGAAGCGCTTGGCGAGATCCTTCATGTGCTCGGTCATGGAGCCCGACACGTCCATCAGGCAGAACATGACCGCCTGCGCAATGGGCTTGGGCACCGTCTCGAAGCGGTTGTAGCGGACGTCGATCGGATCGATGAAGGGGATGCGCTTGGCGCGGAGATAGTGCCGCTCCAGCAGGTCGCGCATCTCCCGCAGCTTTTCCGGGTCGTCGCCGCGGTCTTCCGCCTCGCGCAGCAGATCCTCAAGCTCGGTCAGCTCCGCCGGCTTCGGCCGCTTCAGCGCGATGCGCCGGCTGAGGCTGTTGCGCATGGTGCGGACGAGGTTCAGGTTGGCGGGCGACCCCGTCACCGAATAGCCCGCCCGCGTCAGCGAGTAGGATTCCGACTGCTTGACCTTCTGCTTCACCAGATCGGGAAGTTCCAGGTCTTCCAGGAAGATGTCAAGGAACTCCTCGCGGGACAGGACGAAGCGGAAATCGTCCTCGCCCTCCCCGTCCGGGCTGCCTTCGGAACCACGGCCGCCACCCTGCTCCTCCGGCCGCGCGATGGTGTCCCCTTCCACATACTCCTTGTTGCCCGGCACGACGTAGTCGCGCACGCCGCCGGACCCGGAGCGGTGGAAGGAGGGCTCCCGCACGCCGCCGGTCGAGATGGTGACCTTCTCGCCGTTTTCGATGTCCTGGATGCCGCGCTTGCCGGAGGCATCCCGCACCGCCTTGACAACCTGCTCCTTGGCACGCCGCAGAAAGCGCTGGCGGTTCGCCAGGCTCTTGCCCTGCGGGTTCAGGCGACGGTCGATGATGTTCATCAAGGGGGAGCCCCTCCTACCCGTTCAGCTCGTTCGGCAGAGCCGGCCAGACATATTTGTCATTAGCCGGCCTGCTTCACGCGCATGTACCACTCGACCAGCCGGCGGACCTGCCGCTCGGTGTAGCCGCGCGACATCATGCGCGAGACGAACTCGTTGTGCTTCTTCTCGGTTTCGCTGTCCTTCTTCGACCCGAAGCTGATGACGGGAAGCAGATCCTCGACTTGCGAGAACATGCGCTTCTCGATCACCTCGCGGATCTTCTCGTAGGACGTCCAGGACGGGTTGCGCCCGGCGTTCGCGGCCCGCGCGCGCAGGGCGAACTTCACGACCTCGTTGCGGAAGTCCTTCGGGTTGGCGATCCCGGCGGGCTTCTCGATCTTGGTCAGTTCCTGGTTCAGCAGCTCCCGGTTCATGAGCTGGCCGGTGTCCGCATCCTTGAAGTCCTGGTCCTCGATCCACGCGTCGGCGTAGTCGACGTAACGGTCGAACAGGTTCTGGCCGTAGTCGCTGTAGGATTCCAGGTAGGCCTTCTGGATCTCGTTGCCGATGAACTCCGCATAGCGCGGGGCCAGCTCGGCCTTGATGAACTCCATGTACTTCTTTTCGGTGTCGTCCGGGAACTGCTCGCGGCGGATCGACTGTTCCAGCACATACATCAGATGCACGGGATCGGCCGAAATCTCCGTCGAGTCGTAGTTGAAGGTCGAAGCCAGCACCTTGAAGGCGAAGCGGGTGGAGATGCCGTCCATGCCCTCGTCCACGCCCGCCTGGTCGCGGTATTCCTGCATGGACTTGGCCTTCGGATCGGTCTCCTTCATGCTTTCGCCGTCATAGACGCGCATCTTGGAGTAGAGGCTGGAGTTCGGATGCTCGCGCATGCGCGACAGCACCGAGAACTTCGCCAGCATCTCCAGCGTCGAAGGCGCGCAGGGTGCCGTGGCGAGGTCCGAGCCCTGGACCAGCTTTTCGTAGATCCGCTGCTCCTCGTGCACCCGCAGGCAGTAGGGCACCTTGATCACGCAGATGCGGTCGATGAAGGCTTCGTTGTTCTTGTTGTTCTTGAAGGTCTGCCACTCCGCCTCGTTGGAGTGGGCGAGGATGATGCCCTGGAACGGGATGGCGCCGATGTTCTCCGACCCGACGTAGTTGCCTTCCTGCGTCGCGGTCAGCAGCGGGTGCAGCATCTTGATCGGGGCCTTGAACATCTCGACGAATTCCAGCAGGCCCTGGCTGGCCCGGTTCAGGCCGCCGGAGTAGGAATAGGCGTCGGGATCGTTCTGGCTGTACATCTCCAGCTTGCGGATGTCGACCTTGCCGACCAGCGAGGAGATGTCCTGGTTGTTCTCGTCGCCGGGCTCCGTCTTGGTGACGCAGATCTGGCGCAGTTTGCTGGGGTGCAGCTTCACCACCCGGAAGCGGGAGATGTCGCCGCCGAACTCGTCCAGGCGCTTGACCGCCCAGGGACTCATCAGGCCGGTCAGGCGGCGGCGGGGGATGCCGTAGCGATCCTCCAGCAGGTCGCCCATCTCCTCCGGGTTGAACAGCCCGAGCGGGCTTTCGAAGACCGGGCTGATCTCCTTGCCGGCCTTCAGGACATAGACCGGGCACTTCTCCATGAGAGACTTCAGCCGCTCCGCCAGCGACGACTTGCCGCCGCCAACCGGACCCAGCAGGTAGAGGATCTGCTTGCGCTCCTCCAGTCCCTGGGCGGCGTGGCGGAAGAAGCCGACGATGCGCTCGATCGTCTCCTCCATGCCGTAGAAGTCGGCGAAGGCCGGATAGATCTTGATCGTCCGGTTCATGAAGATGCGGCCAAGGCGCGGATCCTTGGCGGTGTCGACGATCTCCGGTTCGCCGATGGCGGCGAGGATGCGCTCCGGTGCGGAGGCATACATCATCGGGTCGTCGCGGCATTCCTGGAGGTATTCCGTAAGGCTCATCTCGACCTCACGGCGCCCCTCGTAGGACTGCGTATAGCGCGTGAACAGTTCGTCGGCCGGGAACATTCCTCGCTCCGTATCTCTTAGTCCGATGCGTCGGGGCTGCCGCCGGGAGACCCGGACGGCGGGGGCGGCACACGCCGCGAAGTTTGGAACGCCGGCGTTTGAGACGCCGACTTTTCTGGCCGCGCGAACCGAAGGGGGCCGCGGCAACCTTGCTCACCGTCGAAAGCCAGACCTTTTATGCGGTTGCTCATCAAAGGAAGCGCTCCCTTGGGATCGCCAAACTCGAACGGGTCAAATCTGAATGTAATGCTCGACCTAGAGCTTTCCAGCAGAGAAGTTCTGATAGCCGGAAAAGCCGTGCGGCAGGATGTATCGGCCATCTGGATTAGAACGCGAGGCCGATGCGAATGGCCGAAGCCTTGGCGTGACCTGAAGCTTGTTGGCCGGAGGCTTGATCTTGGGCGTGCCCTTGGACAGGATCGTGTTTGCCAGCCGGCGCCCGAACCCAGGTCCGGGGGCCGTTTGTCGGGGATTCGCTGGACAATGCCGATCACGCCATCGACCTCCAGTGCATCCAAGCGCCTTACCTTAGTGAGGCGCTGTGGTTAAACGTCAGCGCGGCCACCAAACGTCAAAGACTCCCTGTCGGCCGAAACACACTCGCCTACAAAGACATTAACGCATGGAGGGCGCCCATGATCCACCTCTTCCAAAGAGAGATGGTGATCCTCAACCCCCTTCATCGACAAGGCGGATTTTGGATGATTGAGGGGTGCCCCCATGGCGGAGGTCATGCAACGGCGTCCGGAATGCAGGCCGAATCAAAGCCTTGGCAGTCCTGCAACAGGTCCGTGAAAATTCCGTGATCGAAGGGAACGCGGCCGTTCAGCCGAGCTTGGCGCTCAGCTTCTCCGCCAGCGATTCCGGGGTGGCCGGCTTCACGATGAAGGTGTCGGCGCCCAGCGCGGCGGCTTCCGCCATGCGGTCCTGGTCGGCGCGGTTGGTCATGAAGATCACCGGCAGCGCCCGGTGACGCTCGTCGGCGCCGGCGCGCAGGCCCTTCAGGAATCCCAGCCCGTCCACGGGCTGCATCTCAACGTCGCAGACGACCACGTCGGGGTTGTGTGCGCGCACCGCGGCGAGGCCGGTCTCGCCGTCCTCGGCCTGGTGGACGGCCTTGAAGCCCAGGTTGCCGAGCATTTTCGCCAGCACCATGCGGGTGAACTTCTCGTCCTCGATGACCAGCACCGTGAAATGTCCGAACGCCGCCACCATGGGTCCGCCCCCAAGAAGTTCTTAAGCGAGGTTTACGCTCCACCGCCTACCAATGCAACCCGCTCGCCGCCCCGAATGGCGCGAAAGGGGCACCGGTGGCAGCGGAAAGGGGTATTGCGCGCCCCGGTCCCGGGGGCTACACGGGAAGGATGAGCTTTCTCGACCGCATCCGCGCGTGCAACGCGCACGACCTCTCCGGCTTCCGACCGTTCGAGGTGGAGGGGCACCGCATCGGCTGGATCCGCCACACCCTGGCCGACCGGCTTCCCGAGGTCGATCCCGGTTTCGTCGTGACGGCGGACCGCGTGACGCTGGCGCCGGAGCTGCGCGACTTCGAGGCGCGCTCCGCCACGCTGGAACACGCCGCGCAGTTCCTGGTCGAGGACGGTGCCGTCAAGGCCCTGCGCAACGAGTTCTACCCGGTCCTGCCCAGATGGGGGGCGGAGCCGCTGGCGCGCATCGACCGCGCGGTGGTCGCCCAGTTCGGTGTCGCCGCTTACGGGCTGCACGTGAACGGCTTCGTCCGGCAGCCGGACGGCAGCCTGTCCCTGTGGATCGGCCGCCGCGCCCGCGACCGGGAGATCGCCCCCGGCCAGCTCGACAACCTCATCGCCGGCGGCCAGCCCATCGGCCTCACCCTCGCCGAAAACCTCGTCAAGGAGGCGGAGGAGGAGGCCGGCATCGACGCCGCCCTGGCGTCCAAGGCCGTGCCGGTGGGGGCCGTCACCTACCGGATGGAGACGAAGGCCGGGCTGAAGCCCGACACTTTGTTCCTCTACGACCTGGAACTCGACCCCGGCTTCGTCCCGCAAAACACCGACGGCGAGGTCGAGTGCTTCGAGCTGTGGCCGCTCGACCGCGTTGCCGAATCCGTGCGGACCACCACGGACTGGAAGTTCAACGTGAACCTCGTCGTGATCGACTTCCTGGTCCGCCACGGCTGGCTGAAGCCGGAGGAGCCGGACTATCTGGAGATCGTGACAGGCTTGCGGCGCTGAAGGCATCACTCACCCCCGCGGTCAGGACCCACGCAGTCCGGCCCCCCGCAGTCCTGCGAGATGCAAGGACAGCTCCGCCAGCGTGACCGGCTTGTGCAGCACGGCGAAGCCGCTGCACCGGGCGTCGCGGATGCGGTCGGGGCTGGTGTCGCCGGTCAGCAGGATGGCCGGTATGGGCGCGCCGGCCTGCGCGTGGACGTCGCGGATCGCCTCCACCCCGGTGCGGTCGTGCCTCAGCCGGTAGTCGGCGACGATGACGTCGGGCAGCCGCGCCGCTGCCGCCAGCAGGCGCAGCGCGTCCTCTCCCGACGGGGCGGCCAGCACGCCCCAGCCCCACTGCTCCAGCACGAGCCGCAGGCTTTCCAGGATCAGCTCCTCATCGTCGATGAGAAGCGCCAGGCCGCAGCTCCGGTCCAGGCCGGCCGAGGCCGGGCTGCCCGCACCGCATTCGGGGTTCCGCAAGAGGTCCCCCGCCACCATACCCTGCACCATCCGCATCGTCGGCCTCCTTCGGACTACAGACGATTGGTCAGCGCGAAAAACAATCAGGTCTTCAGACTAAAGATAAACAAAGTCCGACAAAGATTCCAGGAAAGTTGTTTTGAATCGCCTCCGTCAACCATAAGGACATAGAGGACCGAGAATTCAGCCGAAAGGTATAAGTCTTAGGGAAAATTCGCCAATGCGCGCACGGCCTGGGGATCGAGCCCGGCCTCCCTCAGGGACCGCAGGGATTTCGCCCCGTCGCGCTTCGCCAGCCGCTCGCCCTGTTCATTCCGCAAGAGGGAATGGTGGTGGTAATCCGGCGACTCGAATCGGAAAAGCGCCTGGAGCAGCCGATGCACATGGGTGGCGAAGAACAAGTCCTCGCCACGGGTGACCAAGGTGATGCCCTGGAGATGGTCGTCCAGCGTGACCGCGAGGTGATAGCTGGTCGGCGCGTCCTTGCGGGCGAGCACCACGTCGCCGAGGATTTCCGGCATCGCGTCCTGCCAGCCGCGCGCGCGGTCATGCCAACGCAACGGCCCGGTTATGCCCGTTGCCTTCGCCACGTCCAGGCGCAGCGCGTAGGGCGCGCCCGCCTCGATCCGCGCCCGCCGCGCCGCCTCGTCGCGGTGACGGCAGGTGCCGGGATAGAGCGGCCCGTCCGGCCCATGTGGCGCATGGCCGGCGCGGGCGATCTCCGCCGCGATGTCCTTGCGGGTGCAGAAGCAGGGATAGACGACGCCCATGTCCTGGAGCCGCGCCAGGGCGGCGCGGTAATCGTCCAGATGGTCGGACTGGCGGCGGATCGGCTGTTCCCAGATCAGCCCGAGCCACGCCAGATCCTCGATCAGGTCGCGTTCGAACTCCGGACGGCAGCGCTGCGGGTCGATGTCCTCGATGCGCAGCAGGAACCGACCGCCGGCGTCCATGGCGGCCCGCCAGCCGAACAGGGCGGAATGGGCGTGCCCGAGATGGAGATGGCCGGTCGGGCTCGGCGCGAAGCGGGTGACGACGTCGGTCATGCCCGCTTTATACCCTCAACGCTGAACTCCGAGAGTGGATTTCGATCCACTCAGGACCGCGACCGCGGTCCCGGCCTCTCGCGGGAACTCCGTTCCCGCTGGCGGCAGGCGGATGCTTTGGCATCCGCTGAGAGCCACACGTGCGGCCGAAGCCCGGCCGGCGTGTGAGGCCGATAAGGCATCTGAAGCGAACGCAGGTTCGCTTCAGATGTACGGGTTGTCCTTGATGGGCTCGACCGGGATGTCCTCGCCTTCCAGGTACATGGCGAGGCGGCGGCGCAGTTCGCGGTCGAAGGCGTCGATGCGGCGCTGCCGTTCACGCTCGTCGCGTTCGGCGCGCTTTTCGGCGAGGTCGATGATGATGGCGCTCATGGATGTCCCCCTTGAATGCGGGGCCACCATCGCAGACCATGGTTAACGCGAAGTAACCATGACGCCCAAAAATGCGGCGCCGTGGGCGGGACGGCGTTTGTCACAAGCCGCCGGCGCGAACCTGCACCACCTCTTCCGAAATGGTTACGGGATCGTGAAGAATTGCCGCAGGGCGGCCCGAGATGTTGAGATTGCGGCACCGATCATCTATGTATCTAGTGTTCCGCCCACCGAACGGTCCTACCGTTTCGGTGTCCGGGACAGCCAGAAACGATCCAGACCCAGGATCCATCCAGACAAGGGAGTGGCCATTGGCTCCACCACCCGATCACTGTCCGGCTCTGGTGCTGAACGCGGACTTCCGCCCGCTCAGCTACTTTCCGCTGTCTCTTTGGTCATGGCAGGAAGCGGTCAAGGCCGTCTTCCTGGACCGGGTGAACATCGTCTCCGAATATGACCGGGTCGTCCGATCCCCCAGCTTCGAGGTTCGGCTGCCCAGCGTCATTTCGCTGAAGGAGTTCATTCCGGCGACGCGGCGGCCGGCCTTCACGCGCTTCAACGTGTTCCTGCGCGACCGCTTCACCTGTCAGTATTGCGGCCGCCCCTTCCCCACGCAGGAACTGACCTTCGACCACGTCATCCCCCGGTCGCGCGGCGGGCGCACCACCTGGGACAACGTCGTCACCTCCTGTTCGGCCTGCAATCTGACGAAGGGGAACCGGCTGCCGCACAGTTGCGGCATGATCCCCCTCAGTCCGCCGTTCCAGCCGAGCGCCTACGAGCTTCAAGAGAACGGACGTGCATTCCCGCCAAACTTCCTTCACGAAAGTTGGCGGGATTTTCTTTATTGGGACACCGAACTGGACCCGATATAAGCGCCGGCGCAACAGACGGAAGGCGGCAGGATGGACGGCGACGAGAGCCTGTGCGTGGGCATCTGCATCATCGGCGACGACGGCCGATGCGAAGGCTGCGGGCGCACCGAAGAGGAAATCTACGGTGCGCCCCCGTCGCCCGAGCCGGAGGACGCGCCCCCGGCGTAAGGGCTTACACCCGCTCGGCCAGCCAGATGGCGGCCTTGGTGCCGGCCTTGATGGCGGCGGACAGGACCGGGTAGCCGGGCGCCTGCTCGGCCCCGTTGGCCAAGCCAATGTCGCGGTGGTCCATCTCCTCGGCCTGGAACTTGAGGATCGACTCCTTCAGTTCCGCCTCCTCGGGGCCGAGGTGCTTCAGCTGCGACTCGTAGTGGCCGTCGATGACCTCCTCCACCGCGACGGTGCAGGCCATCGCCGCGCGCTCGCCCAGGATCGCCGTGCCGGCGCCCAGCAGGAAGCCCGCGACGTGCCAGAAGGGCTGGAGCAGCGTCGGGCGCACCTTGCGGGCGTTCAGCTGCTTTTCGAAATAGCGCAGGTGCTCCAGCTCCTGGTCGGCCATGTGGCGCAGGGTGCGGGCGTGCCTGCCCTTGCCCATGACGGAGAGCTGGCCTTCGTAGATGCGCTTGGCCCCATATTCGCCGGCGTGGTCCACGCGGACGATGCGCGCCAGCCGCTCCTCCGGCGTCGGGTCGCCGGGCAGGCGTCCTTTGGTGCGCTTGGGCGCCGCCGGCTTGGCGATGATCACGTCAGGGGACTCGGAACGTTCGTCGAGCGGGGTCATGCGAAGGTCCTGGATGCCGAGGTCCGGATGTAGGCGGCCCGCGCCGCCAGGAAGGCGAAGGCGGACAGCGCGAGCGAGATGAGCACGTTGTACCCCGCCATGGAGACGCCGAACAGGGACCATGCCACTTCGTCGCAGCGGGTCACCGGCGCGGCCAGCACCTGGGCGCGCAGTTCCTCCAGTGTCTGGGGCGCGCGTCCGGCGGCGCCGCAGGCCGAAGTGCCGGCCCACCAGTGCTGCTCAACCCCCACATGGTAGGCGGCGATGCCGGCCCCGGCGAGCAGCGCGAAGCCGCTGGCGACCAGCAGCGCGTCGCCAAGCCCGGTCCACCGCCGGAACAGCAGCGTGGCGATGGAGAAGGCCATCACCGCCCCGTAGGGCACCCGCTGCCACAGGCACAGAACGCAGGGCTGGTAGCCGAGCGCGAACTGGAAGAACAGCGCCGCCGCCAGAACCCCGGCGCTGGCGATCGCCAGGAACGCGGCGGGAAAGCGCGGGTCATCAAGGGAGAAACGGTTCGTCATGGAGGGGAGATTAGCGCGGCCGGGCGCCTTCGACCAGACGCCCCGACACAAAACGGCCACCGCACAAAACACTTTGTCGAAACCGCGAATCCCCTCTATATAGCGCCTACCGGTTTGCGAGAGTGGCGGAACTGGTAGACGCAGTGGACTCAAAATCCACCGGCCGCAAGGTCTTAGGGGTTCGATTCCCCTCTCTCGCACCAATCCCCCCGGCTTCGGCCGCCCCGGAACGCCTTGTTCTAAAGTCCAATTAGGCGGGGAAGCGCGCCCTTCTATCATGCGGCGCATCGACGTCCGCAGCGCTGGCGCCGCGGGCCATCGGCAAGGGGATCCTTTTCCATGACCGTCACCAGATTTGCTATCGTCGCCGCCGCCGCGCTGCTCGCGTCCGGCGCGGCGCTCGCCCAGGGCGGGCCGCAGCCCAAGACCGCCGAAGAGGCAGCCGGCAAGCAGGTGTTCCACCAGTGCGCGGCCTGCCATTCGCTGGACAGCAGCAAGAACGCCTTCGGCCCGAGCCTCTACAACGTCGTCGGCCGCAAGGCCGGCAGCATCCCGCGCTTCGACTATTCGGAGGCGCTGAAGACGTCCAACATCACCTGGACGGAAGACAACCTGCGCCAATGGATCGCCGGCAACGACAAGTTCGTGCCGGGCACCCGCATGCGCCACGTCGCCATCACCGACCGGGCCGAGCAGGACTATCTGATCGCCTTCCTGAAGTCGCTGAAGCAGTAAACCCGCCCCCAGGGGAATTCCCGATTTCCGGGACGCTCACCGATTGGTCACCGGAACCGGCCGAACCGGAACCGGCTTCGCCTCTTCGGTGGGCAGCCCGGCCTCGGCCCAGCCGTCCACGCCGTCACGGTACCAGTAGACCCGGCCGTAGCCCATCTCCAGCGCGCGCTTGGCCGCGTTCCACGACATCCAGCAGTCCGCCAGGCAATAGAACATCATCCCGCGCGTGCGGTCGCCTTTGGTCAGCAGTTCCAGATTGCCGCGGAGATAATCTTCCAGCTCCGGCGTCAGCGCGCCCAGACCGACGTTGGGCAGCCACGCGCTGCCGGGGATCTGCTGGAAGGGCTTCGGCACGATCCAGGGGCCGCCGGGCAGCGTGCTGCGGTCCAACTTCAGGACATTGATCGGCACCGCTTCGCCCGACTCGATCAAGGCACGGGCCTGAGCGGTGTCCACCGTCACCGCCCCCGGCAGAGCAGCCGGCGTCGGCGAACGGTAGTCGGTCATGCGGTAGCCGTCCGGAACCGGAACCGGGTCCGCCGCCCGCGCGGGGCCGGACAACAGAACAGCCGCCAGCAGAGTCGCCGCCGACAGAATCGCCAACGCGGCGCTGCGGTGAAGCGTGCGCACTGGTTCCTCCCTTCTTTATTTCTTGGGCGTCCACGAAATCGTTGGCGTTCCACCCGGTCAAGTTGCCTGATAGTCGAATACCGGGGCGCCGAGGCCGGGTCCTATCGTTGTCCCCGCATCCGGACCGCCGGATTGTTGGCGCGCCGCACCGGTCTTGCAAACGATGAACGAAGACATCATCATCAGGCTTAGGAGGACGGGGGGGCTAGACCCCGCCCTCCAGGCCCGATCCCTACCGGTTCAGGAGATCAAGGATTCCCTTGACCACCTGGAGCAGCAGGATCAGGAGCGTCAGGATCTTGTTCATCCTCGACATCTCCTTGTTGCGTGGCACGGGCGGTGGCCATTCCGCCGCCCTGTCCACCGCGCAACTGTGACGCGGCGCATCCATCATACAAATGCAATTTTTGCCGCAGGGGACCGCCCATGCGCCTGACGGTGCTTGCCCGCTTTGTCGCAGCACTCCTCCTTACGGCCTTGAGCATCATCGCCCCGGCGCAGGCCGCGGACCGGCCGACCGTCACCGTGGCGGTGCTGAAGTTCGGCACGGTCAGTTGGGAACTGGACGTCGTCAAACAGCACCATCTGGACGAGGCCGCCGGCTTCGACCTTAAGTTGGTGGAACTGGCGAGCAGCCAGGCCACGCAGATCGCCTTGCAGGGCGGGTCGGTGGACCTGATCGCCAGCGACTGGCTGTGGGTGGCGCGCCAGCGCGCGGCCGGGGCCGACCTGACCTTCATCCCGCATTCCGCCGCCGTGGGCGCGCTGGTCGTGCCGGCGGATTCGCCCATCCGCTCCGTCCCCGACCTCAAGGGCAAGCGCATCGGCGTGGCCGGAACCCCCATCGACAAGAGCTGGCTGCTGCTGAAGGCGCTGGCCCGCGACCGCTACCAGCTCGACCTGGACGCGGAGGCGAAGCCGACCTACGCCGCCCCGCCCCTGCTGAACCAGAAGATCGCGGCGGGCGAGCTGGACGCGGTGCTGAACTTCTGGCCCTACGCCGCGCGGCTGGAGGCCCAGGGGATGCGCCCGGTGATCGCGGTGGAGGACATGATGCGCCAGCTCGGCCTGACCGCCACCGTCCCGGCGGTCGGCTACGTCTTCCATAAGGCGTGGGCGAAGGCCAACCCGAAGGCGCTGGAGGGCTTCGTCGCCGCCTCCGCCAAGGCCAAGGAGATCATGGCCCGCTCCGACGCGGAGTGGGACCGTCTGCGCCCGCTGATGCAGGCGGAGGACGAGGCGACCTGGAGGTCCTTGCGCGACCATTTCCGCGCCGGCATCCCGACTCGCTGGACCGCGGAGGAGCGCGCCGGGGCCGCCGGGCTCTACGCCCTGATGGCGAAGCTCGGCGGGCGGGACCTCGTCGGCGACGCGGCGACGCTGCCGGACGGCACTTTCTGGCCGGCGGTGCAGTTCTGATGAAGGCACTTTGATGAAGATCTTGCGGCCTCTCGTCCCCATCCTCTCGCTGGCTCTGCTGGTGGGGCTGTGGGCGGTGGCTGCCGATCTGGCCGCGAGCCGATCCCTGCCCGGCCCCGCCGCCGTGCTGACCGTGCTGCTGCGCGAGGCGTCGAGCGGCGTGCTGTTCCATCATCTGGGCATCACGCTGGCGCGCATGGCCGCGGCCTTCGTGATCGCCATGTCGCTCGGCTCCGCGCTGGGCATCCTGCTCGGCCGGTCGCGCGGGGCGGACCGGCTGTTCGGGGCGTGGCTGACCGTCTTTCTGAACATCCCGGCGCTGGTCGTCATCGTGCTCGCCTACGTCTGGTTCGGCCTGACGGAGGCGGCGGCCATTGGCGCGGTCGCCGTGAACAAGATCCCCAACGTGGTCGTCGTGCTGCGCGAGGGCGCCCGCGCCATCGACGAACAGTATGTCGAGATGGCCCGGAGCTTCCGCATGGCGCGGTCCGACGTGCTGCGCCATGTGCTGCTGCCCCAGCTCACCCCCTACTTCGCCGCGGCGGCGCGGTCCGGCCTTGCTCTGATCTGGAAGATCGTGCTGGTGGTCGAGCTGCTGGGCCGCAGCGACGGGGTGGGGTTCCAGATCCACCTGTACTTCCAGATGTTCGATGTGGCCGGCATTCTTGCGTACACCGTCGCCTTCGTGGCCGTCGTCCAAATCCTTGAGCTTTGCGTCCTGCAACCCGTCGAAGGCCGGCTCACCCGCTGGCGGCCGGTGCGCGCTGAAGCTTGAGATCCGCGCCAAGCGCTTCGGCGACCGGGACGCCATCCGCGGCCTGTCGCTGGAGGCGGCGCCGGCCGAGTTCGTGGCGCTCGTCGGCCCCAGCGGCTGCGGCAAGACGACCGCGCTGAACATCGCCGCCGGGCTGGACCGCGCCTTCGAGGGCTCCGTGGAGTTCGGCGGGCGGGAGCCTGTCCTGGGCTACGTCTTCCAGAACCCGCGCCTGTTGCCCTGGCGCACCGTGCGGCAGAACGTGGCACTGGTGCTGCCCAAGGTGCTGCGCGGCGGCGGGCTGGTGGAAGAGTGGCTTTCGGCCATGGGTCTGGCGGAGGTGGCCGACCAGTATCCGACGCGGCTGTCGGTCGGCATGGCCCGGCGGGTCGCGCTGGCCCGCGCCTTCGTCGTGCAGCCGGACCTGCTGCTGATGGACGAGCCCTTCGTCTCGCTGGATGAACTGACCGCACAGCGAATGCGCGCCCTGCTGGCCGACATGCTGGAGCGGCGCCCCGCGACAGTGCTGTTCGTGACCCACAACCTGCGCGAGGCGATCCAGCTTGCCGACCGCATCCTGGTGATGGCGCCCAGCCCGACGCGGGTGGTGGCGGAGGTGCCGGTCGGCCTGCCGCGAGCCTTGCGCGACGATGCCATGGTGGAGTCCTTCCGGGCGGAGCTGCTGGCGCGGTCGGACCCGGTGTTCCGGGTGTTGGCGTGAGGGCCTGATGCCCCCTCCCTAACCCTCCCCCGCCTTTGGCGGTGGAGGGGACTGCCGCCACTGCGCCAAAGTTCCCTCCACCTCGAAGAGGGGGAGGGTTAGGGAGGGGGCAAAACTGCCTCAAACTGTGAACCAGCTCACACCCGCCCGCACCCATCCGCGCGCATCCTCCGCACCGGAGGTGACTCATGCGCTCCCTGTTTCTGCTTGCAGCCTGCGCCGCGCTGCTGTCCGGATCCGCCATGGCCGGCGAGATCGTCATTCTCGATTCCGGCGGCCCCACACACCATCACGGCAAGCGGGTGCGGAACAGCGTGGTGATCGAGGACCCGCTGACCGGAGATTCCCTGTTCATCATCGAGCGCCCCTCGCGCGAGGAGGAGCTTGGCCGGCGCGACCCCGGCCTGGAGGCGCGGCGCGCGGCGCGCCGGGCGCATGTGAAGCGCCGCAGCAAGGATCTGCCGGACCTGGACGAGCTGTCCATCGACGGAGTGCCGTTCCTCGACCGCACGGTGCCGTTCGGGCTCGGCCGGGGCGATCCCGGACGTGAAGCGGCGCGCGCCGCCGCCGACGCACGCCGCATGAGGCTGGAACGTTAGACGCTCACGCCCGCATCACATGCCGAACCGGGCCTTTTCCAGTTGCAGGCGGTTGGCGAAGACCACCGCCTGGGTGCGGCTGTAGACCTTCAGCTTCTGCAGGATCGCCGACACATGGGCCTTCACCGTGGTTTCGGTGATGCTCAGTTCGTAGGCGATTTCCTTGTTCAGCTTGCCGGTGCCCAGCATCTCCAGCACGCGGAGCTGCTGCGCCGTCAGGGTGGACAGGCGGCGGGCGATCTCCACCGTCTCCTCGTCCTCGGCCTCCGCCCCTTCCTCGACGGAGGGGGGCAGATAGACCTCCCCGGCCAGGATCTGGCGAAGCGCGCCGGCGATGGCGTCGCGCGGCGTCGATTTCGGGATGAAACCGGCGGCCCCGCAGCGCACCGCCTCCAGCATGATCTTGCGGTCCTCGTGGGCCGAGACGACCGCGATGGGGATGGCGGGGAACTGCCGGCGGAGCGAGATCAGCCCGGTCAGGCCGTTCATGCCCGGCATGTTCAGGTCGAGCAGGACAAGGTCCAGCTCCCCTTTTTCACCCAGCATGGCGACCGTTTCGTCCAGGCAGCCCGCCTCATGGATCTCCTGCGCCTGGCAGGAGTACATGACGGCGCTGCGCAGGGCATCGCGCACCATCGGGTGATCGTCCGCAATCAGAATTCTGCTCATGGCGTGGTTTCCACGCTCAGTGTTTCAGGGCGTTTCCGGGCATCATCATGCCGGACCGTTCTAGAATGCGCAAGGATCTGAACGAAGCGGACCCATGCAGAAAGTCATACGCAATTTCGCTTCCGTACAAGTTCCCGCGTCGGCTGCAAGAAAAAGGCGGGCCGAAAGCTTCGGCCCGCCCGTCCCTTTTTCGTCACAGCCTCACGGCGATCAGGCCTTGGGCAGCTTGAAGACCCAGAGCGAGCCGCCCTGGTTGATGTCCTTGACCAGCTTGGCGACGTCGCCGCCCCACAGCGGGACCGCACCGCCCCAGCCGGACACGACGGCCACATACTGCTCGCCGTCCTGCTCCCAGGTGATCGGGGAACCGACCACGCCCGAACCGGTGTTGAACTTCCAGACTTCCTTGCCCGACTTGGCGTCGAAGGCCTTCAGGTAGCCTTCCGGCGTCCCGGTGAAGACGAGGTTGCCGCCGGTGGTCAGCACGCCGCCCCACAACGGGGCCGGGTTCTTGTACTCCCACACGATCTTGCCGGTCTTCGGGTCGATCGCGCGCAGGGCACCGATGTAGTCGTTGTAGAGCGGCTTGATGGTGAAGCCGGCGCCGAGATAAGCCGCACCCTTCTTGTAGGTGATCGGCTCGTTCCAGATGTCCATGCCCCACTCGTTGGCGGGGACGTAGAACAGGTCGGTCGACGGGCTGTAGGCCATCGGCATCCAGTTCTTCGCACCCAGGAAGGCCGGGGCGGCGAAGACCGACTTGCCCTTCTCGGCCGCTTCCGGAGCGCCCGGACGGTTGTCGTCGTTGTAGACCGGACGGCCGGTCTTCAGGTCGATTTCCTTGGCCCAGGTGATCTTGCTGACGAACGGCGAGGCGTTGATCAGCTTACCGTTGGTGCGGTCGATGACGTAGAAGAAGCCGTTGCGGTCGGCCTTGGCGCCGGCCTTGATGGTCTGCCCGTCCTTCTTCAGGTCGAAGGAGACGAACTCGTTCACGCCGTCGAAGTCCCAGCCGTCGTGCGGCGTGGTCTGGTAGTGCCACTTGATCTCGCCGTTGTCCGGGTTGATCGCCAGCGTGGACGAGGAATAGAGATTGTCGCCCGGACGCAGGTGCGAGTTCCAGGGCGCCGGGTTGCCGGTGCCGAAGAACAGCGTCTTGGTTTCCGGATCGTAGGTGCCGCCCAGCCAGGTGGCGCCGCCGCCGGTCTTGTACATGTCGCCCGGCCAGCTGGCGTTCAGCTTGCCGGTCATGGTCGATTCCTTGCCATTGAGGGTGCCCATGTTGCCCTCGATGGTCGGACGCTGCCAGATCAGCTCGCCCGTTTCGGCGTCGCGCGCCTCGACCATGCCGACGATGCCGAACTCGCCACCGGAGTTGCCGGTGATGATCTTGCCGTCGACGATCAGCGGCGTGGCCGTCGCCGAATAGCCGGCCTGGTAGTCGGCAAGCTTCTTCGACCAGACGACCTTGCCGGTGTCCTTGTTCAGCGCGACCAGCTTGGCGTCCAGCGTGGCGAAGTAGACCTTGTCCTTGTAGATGGCCGCGCCGCGGTTCACCACGTCGCAGCAGGGCATGATGCCTTCGGGCAGGCGGTGGTCGTACTGCCACTTCTTCTGGCCGGTCTTCACGTCGACCGCATAGACGCGGGAGTAGGAGCCGGTCACGTAGATCGTGCCGTCATAGACGATCGGCTGGGCTTCCTGGCCGCGCTGCTTCTCGCCGCCGAAGGAGAAGGACCACACCGGCACCAGCCCCTTGACCGTGTCGGGGTTCAGCTTGTTCAGCGGGCTGAAGCGCTGGGCCTGCGGGCCCATGCCGTAGGTCAGAACGTCGCCCGTCGACTTGGCGTCGTTCAGAAGGTCGTCGTTGGACGGGCCTCCGGCGGCGTGCGCCGCGGACAGGCCAAGGCCGACCGCCATCGCGCTGGCAAGCAGACAGGTGCGGAAGAGACGCTTCATGGTGCGGATACCTCCCAGGGAAATCGACAGACGAACCAAGGGCCTACCGCCCATCTTGTCCGTCTGACCTCGGCTTTTTTCAGCAAAGTCGCGGGCCTGTCGCGGCGCTATGCTGCGCTGCGATGTCCATATCCTTTCGACTGTAGGGCAGTCTACCGATGGCCCGGACAGGGTCCATTGGCAAATAGTAGGATGGGGGAATGTGCTTATTATCAGACTCCCCGCATTTGCCTTTTGAGCGACGGACGGCGCTTTCCCATTACGTCATCCCCGCGGAGGCGCATAAGCGCTAGTATAAGCCCCCTCGCCCCTCCCTCTCCCGCCGGAGGCGGGCGAGGGGATTTTAGGCGCGCAGCCGTCAGTTCACGCGCGGCAGGGCCGCCTGCTCGATCTTCGGCCAGAGGTGCGAGACGGAGCGCTGGTACTCCTCGCGCAGCACGCTCAGGCCGCTGAACCGCTCGGGGATCGGCAGGTCGAGCGCCTCGGCCATGTCGGCGCCGGATTCGACCTTGTCGCGCAGCGTGCGGTCGAGCCAGCTCAGCCAGTCGCGGGTCTGTGCGATCGCCCCCTTGTCGGTGCGGATGCGTCCGTGATTCGGCACCAGCACCGTCACCTCCAGGGCGTCCAACTCGTCCAGCTCCTTCAGCCACTTCACCAGGTCGGCGTGGGGTGTGGTCGGCACGCGGTCGGAGAAGACGACTCCGCCTGCGAACAGAACGCCCGTCGTCTCGTCGTAGATGGCAAGGTCGGCGGCGGTGTGGCCCTCCAGCGGGATCAGGCGAAGGCGGTGCGATCCGTAGACCACCGTGGAGCCGTAGACCGGCTCGGTCGGAACCACCGGTTCGGTGCCGCGCATCCAGTCGCCGACAAGGCGGTACATGTTCTCGGTCATGCCCTTGCCCTCGGCCTTGATGCCCTCGATGGTGCCGGGCAGCGTGGCGATGGGCACGTCGGCGAAGGCCTGGTTGCCCAGCCAATAGTCGGGGTGCAGGTTGCCGATGAAGACCTTGGCGAGCGGCTTGTCGGTGACGCTGCGGATGGCGGCCCGCATCTCCTCGCCGAAGCGGCGCGACGGGCCGGACTGGATCACGATCACGCCGTCGTCGGTGACGATGAAGCCGGGGTTCAGGATGTTGCCGCCGTTGGCGCGGGTGAAATGCTCGCGCGTGCCCTCGAAGACGTAGGTGTCCCGGGCGATCTGGACGGGCTTGAGATTGTAGGTCAGCGGCCCGGCGGCCTGGGCCGCAAAAGCCGTCACGAACACCAGCACAAAGGACAGCAGCGCCTTCATTGCACGGCCCCCTGCATCCAGGGGAGCGGGATGGCGGCGTTGATTTCGCCGCCCTGGGTGTCGCGGCCGACCAGCTTCAGCGCGCGGGAGGCAGCGCCGGGCTTGACCTCCAGCGTGAAGACGGGGTTCTCGCTGACCGGCTCCAGCACGTCCAGCCGGCTAAGCTCCGTGCCGTCCGAATCGAGGAGGCTGAGCTTTTCGATGAAGTAGGCGGGGATGCCGGCGATCAGGCCGTTGTCCATGGGGTGGCGCACCCGGAAGCGGACGCGGGCGAGCTTGTCGTCTCCGGCGGGCGGCCAGGCGCGGGCCTGCACCTCGCCCACATGGTCGGCCCAGTCCTTGGCGGCGTAGGTGACGGGCGGCGCCGTGCAGCCGCCGCCGGCCGCGTCCACCAGTTTGCCGCCGATGTGCCAGACGCCGTCCGGCGTGCGCGCGGCGGCGCGGACGGGGGTCGCCTGCTGCACCCGGATGCGCGCGCCGACCACCGGCTTGGCGGCGGTGGGGTGAAAGCGCAGGACCACGGGGAAGGGGTTGAGGTCGGAGATCAGCACCATCTCCTCCACCGCGCCGAGCGCCGAGGCGTCGGCCAGGACCGGCACGGCGGTGGCGTCCTCGGCGTTGGCGGGGGCGGTGACCGTGACGCGATCGTCGAAGACGATGGGGGCCTTCCCGAACAGCTCGGGCCGCAGCACGTCCCACATGACGGAGGCCAGGGGGTCCTCAGGATCCGCGCCGGCGGCGAGCGCCGGTCCGGAAAGCGCCACCGCGACACCCGCGACGGCGAGCAGCCTCAGCATCGTTCGTCCTCCCTGTTTATTGGCCTTATTATTGGCGGCCTTTGCCCCCTCCCTAACCCTCCCCCGCTGCGCGGGAGAGGGGACTTGGACAGCGCGGCGGCAGTCCCCTCCACCGCCATCGGCGGGGGAGGGTTAGGGAGGGGGCACCGCGCCCTACTCCGTCGGCACCGCGTTGTGCGTCACTCCATAGTTCCGGAAGACCTTCGCCACCGTGCCATCGTCCAGCATGGCGGTGATCAGGTCGCCGACCGCGTAGGCGAGGTCGCGGGAATTCTCCTTCACGGCCAGGCCGATGTCCCAGCTCGACGCCATCATGCCGGGGAAGCTGACGGGGGTGATGGGGAAGTCCTTGGCGCGCTCGCCCAGCGCGGCCTCGATCTGGCTCTGGGTCGCGACGATGGCGGAGACCTCGCCCTTTTCCAGGGCGGCGACGGCCTGCGGGATGGTCATGAAGTGCACGACCCGCTCGCGCAGCCGGCCACCGAAGGCACCCAGCAGGAAGAAGTCGGGGATGCTGTCGATCTCCACCCCCACCGGCTCGTCCGGCAGGGCGGACAGCATGGGCTGGGTGACGCGCATCGGGTTGCGGGCCAGCGCGAAACGCTCCCGCTGGTAGGGGGCGAACAGCACGGCTTCCGGGTTGCGCAGCCCGAATTCCTTCTCGTAGGGGACGTGCATCATGATGTCGGCGACGCCCCCGCCGACGACCGGCCCACGCCAGATGCCGTTGCGCAGGTCGTCGGAGACCGTCTCGCCGGCGGTCAGTTCCATGAACTCGACTCCGACGCCCAGCCGCTCGGCAATGGCGCGGGCGAGGTCCACGTCCATGCCGGTCAGCCTGCCGTCCTTGCGGAAGGAAAAAGGCGGGTTGTCGCGGTAGACCGCCACGCTCAGCCGGCCCGCGGCCATCACGTCGTCCAACGGACGCGCGCCGGCGAGCCGGGGGGCTACCCCGGCTGCCAGCGCTGCGGTGGTGACGGCGAGAAATCCGCGTCGTGTGAGTTCCGTCATTCTTGATGCACCGTCTCCAGCCACGAGCGGATGGCCCACAGGGCTTCCTGGCCCAGCGCCTCGCCGAACTTCGGCATGTAGGTCACGCCGTTGCGGATCGAGCCGTTGGTGACGCGCTCCTTGAACCATTCGTCGCCGACGTCGCCCGGCTCCAGGAAGCGCAGGTCCGGCGCGATGCCGCCCGACACCGCGCCCAGGCCGTGGCAGCGGGCGCAGTTCTGGTTGAAGGCGGAGGCGCCGATCTCGATGGCGCGCGGGTTGCCGCGATAGGGGTTGCTGTCGCGCCAGGTTTCGCCGAGCTTGTCGAGACCGCTGGTGTCCACGGGCTGGGGCGTCACGTCGCCGTGGGCGAAGGCCACCGCCGAACCGGCCGCAACACCGCCGAAAATGAGACCCGCGGCCGCGAGCCGGAGAAGCCGAGCGTTCATGGTGGGCGTCCTCTTTCCAAACCGAGCGAGTGTTGTTCGATGGCCGACAGCATATCGCCGGTCCGCCGCACCAATAATTGGACTTTGGTAGCAACCGCCCCCGTCCGGGCGGTCGCAGGCCCGCAAACCCACGCTTTTCCGCCCCGCATCGTACCAAAGTTGCATTACGGCCCGCCCGCCGCCGGGGCTAAGCTGTGCTCCCGTAACCAGGAGAGTCCCGCGCCCGCGATGCGTCCTTTCCTCCTGTTCTCCTCCCTCCTGGCCGGGTGGCTGACCACCACCCCGGCCGCCTTTTCCCAAGGCATGGTCCAGGACTTGGCGACGGTCCGCATCGCCTATCTGACGCAGGCGGTCGAACAGCCCCCCGCCCTGTCGAACCTGGACAGCCCGCCGCCCGACGAAGGCATCGCCGGCGCGCGGCAGGCCATCGCCGACAACGACACCACGGGCCGCTTCCTGAAGCAAAAATTCGAGCTGGAGACGGTGACGGTGCCGGAGGACGGCGACCCGGCGCAGGCTCTGCGCGACCTTGCCGCCAAGGGACACCGCCTCGTCGTGCTCGACCTGCCCGGAGAGGCGCCGGGCAAGCTCGCCCGCTTGCCGGAGGCGGCGAACCTGTTGCTGTTCAACGCGGGCTCCACCGACGACAGCTTGCGCAACGCGGCCTGCGCGCCGAACCTGCTGCACACCATGCCGAACCGCGCCATGCTGGCGGACGCGCTGGCGCAGTATTTCGTGGTGAAGCGCTGGACCAAGTGGCTGCTGATCGTCGGGACCCGGCCGGAGGACAAGCTCTACGCCGCCGCCGTCAAGCGCGCCGCCAAGAAATTCGGCGCCGAGGTGGTGGAGGAAAAGACCTGGAGCGAGGACCACGACGCCCGCCGCACCGCGCAGGCCGAGGTGCCGGTCTTCACGCAGGCCAAGCGCTACGACGTGCTGATCGTGGCGGACGAGATCGGCGACTTCGGCGATTACCTGATGTACCGCACCTGGGACCCGCGCCCGGTGGCCGGGACGCAGGGCCTCGTCCCCACCAACTGGCACCGCACGCACGAGAATTGGGGAGCGGCCCAGCTCCAGTCCCGCTTCAAGGCGGCCTTCGGGCGCGCCATGCTGCCGCGCGACAACGCCGTGTGGGCCGCCGTCCGTGCCGTGGGCGAAGGGGCGACCCGCACCCGCTCCACCGACCCCGCCGCCATTGCCGCCTACGTCAAGGGGCCGGACTTCACGCTGGCCGGTTTCAAGGGCGTGCCGCTGTCCTTCCGCCCCTGGGACGGGCAGCTGCGCCAGCCGGTGCTGCTGGCCGCCGACCGCTCGCTCGTCTCCGTCTCGCCGCAGGACGGCTTCCTGCACCCGAAGACCGAACTCGACACGCTGGGCTACGATCAGCCCGAGACCGGCTGCCGCCTGCGTTGAGCCGCATGCCCTGAGACGCCTGCCCCGAGACGCCTGCCTTGAAAGGACGCCCGATCCGATGAAGACCTCCCGCGCCCTGTTTCTCGCCGCCTTGCTGGCGAGCGCCGCGGCCCCCGCGCTGGCCGACACGATCTACGTGTCGAACGAGAAGGACAACACCCTGTCCATCATCGACGGCACGACGCTGGAGGTGACGGACACGGTGAAGGTCGGCCGCCGCCCGCGCGGCGTGACGCTGAGCGCCGACGGATCGCAGCTGTTCATCTGCGCCAGCGACGACGACGCGGTGCAGGTGATGGACCTCGCCACCAAGCAGATCATCCACAACCTGCCCTCGGGCAAGGATCCGGAGCAGTTCGCCCTGTCGCCGGACGGCAAGCTGCTGTTCATCGCGAACGAGGACAACAACGCCGTCACCGTCGTGGACGTGTCCACCCGCAAGGTGGCCTTCCAGGTGGACGTGGGCGTGGAGCCGGAGGGCATGGCCGTCAGCCCCGACGGCAAATGGGCGGTCAACACGTCCGAGACCACCAACATGGTCCATTGGATCGACGTCGAGAAGCAGGCGGTCGTGGACAACACGCTGGTGGACGCCCGCCCGCGCTACATCCGCTTCAACAAGGACGGCAGCCTGCTGTGGGTGACGTCGGAGGTCGGCGGCACGCTGTCGATCATCGACGTCGCGACCCGGCAGGTGAAGCAGACCGTCCGCTTCAAGATCAAGGGCGTGCCGCAGGACCGCATCCAGCCCGTGGGCATCCGCCTGACCAACGACGGGCGCTACGCCTTCATCGCGCTCGGCCCCGCCAACCACGTCGCGGTGGTGGACGCCAAGACCTTCGAGGTGAAGGACTACCTGCTGGTTGGCCGGCGCGTCTGGCAGATGGCCCTGTCGCCGGACGAAAAGCGGCTCTACACGACCAACGGCGTGTCCAGCGACGTGTCGGTGGTGGATGTGGACAGCCTGAAGGTGCTGAAGTCCGTGAAGGTCGGGCGCTATCCCTGGGGCGTGGCGGTGAAGGGGTGATGCGGATGTGGGATTGGAGCGCCGGCGTTCTTCTCCCTCTCCCCTCTGGGGAGAGGGTCGGGGTGAGGGGGGCCTGCATTTTCTGCACTCCACGGCCCCCCGAGAACCCCCTCACCCTAACCCTCTCCCCAGAGGGGAGAGGGAATGGAGGGCGCACGCCATGAACCGCTCTGCCCTTTCCGTCGAAAACCTCTCCTACGCCTATGGGCGCGGGACGTTCGCGCTGAAGGACGTGTCGCTGGATGTCGAGGCGGGGTCCTTCACGGCGCTGCTCGGCCCCAATGGGGCGGGCAAGACGACGCTGTTCGCGCTGATCACGCGCCTGTTCGAATCGACCAGCGGCACCATCCGCATCGGCGGCATCGATCTTAAGAAGGAACCGACCAGGGCGCTCGCCCGCATGGGGGTGGTGTTCCAGCAACCGACGCTGGACCTCGACCTGACGGTGCGGCAGAACCTGCTGTACTTCGCAGCCTTGCACGGGCTGCCCCGCCGCACCGCCCAGGCCCGCGCGCTGGAGTCCTTGGAAAAGCTCGGCATGGCGGAGCGCATCGACGAGACGGTGCGCAAGCTGAACGGCGGCCACCGCCGCCGGGTGGAGCTGGCCCGCGCCCTGCTGCATGAGCCGGACCTGCTGGTGCTGGACGAGCCGACCGTCGGCCTGGACGTGCCCGCCCGCCGCGCCATCGTGGAGCATGTCCACGAACTGTGCCGGGAGCGCGGCATCGCCGTGCTCTGGGCCACCCACCTGATCGACGAGATCGCGCCCGACGACCGCGTGGTGGTGATTCACCGGGGACAGATCCGCGCGGCCGGCCAAGTCGCCGACGTGAACCGCGACACGGGGGCGGAGACGCTGACCGACAGCTTCAACCGCCTGATCGCGAAGGAGGCGGCATGACCCCCTCCATCCACGCCACCGCCCTGCACTACGCCCGCGCGCTGGGCGGCATCGTCGGGCGGGAGGTGCTGCGTTTCGTGCACCAGCGGGAACGCTTCCTGTCCGCGCTGGTTCGGCCGCTGCTGTGGCTGTTCGTCTTCGCGGCGGGCTTCCGCGCGGCGCTGGGCATCGCCATCACCCCGCCCTACGAGACCTACATCCCGTACGAGGTCTACATCGCCCCCGGTCTTGTCGGCATGGTGCAGCTGTTCAACGGGATGCAAAGCTCGCTCTCCATGGTCTACGACCGGGAGATGGGCAGCATGCGCATGCTGCTGGTCAGCCCCCTGCCCCGCTGGTTCCTGCTGACGGCCAAGCTGCTGGCCGGCACGGCGGTGTCGATCCTCCAGGTCTACGCGTTCCTGGCCATCGCGTGGCTGTACGGAGTGCAGGCGCCGCCGCTGGGCTATGTCACGGTGCTGCCGGCGCTGGTGGTCAGCGGGCTGATGCTGGGTGCCTTGGGGATGCTGCTGTCCTCGGCCATCCGGCAGCTGGAGAATTTCGCGGGCGTGATGAACTTCGTCATCTTCCCGACCTTCTTCCTGTCCACCGCCCTCTACCCGCTGTGGAAGATGCAGGAGGCGAGCGAGCTGCTCTACACCATCTGCGCGGTCAACCCCTTCAGCCAGGCGGTCGAGCTGATCCGCCACGCCCTGTACCTGAAGCTGAACGCCCCAGCGCTGGGCTGGACGGTGCTGGCGCTGGCGGTGTTCCTGGGGGGCGCGATCTACGGCTACAACCCGGCGCGGGGCTTCCTGGCCCGGCGGGGAGCGGGGGCGGAGTAGGCACTCCGCCCTCTTGAGTTGGTCATTCTTCGTCCGGCAGACCGGCGACCTGATAGAGCGCCGGCAGCGCGTTGAAGCTGGCGTCGGTCACCGCGTTGTCGGTCGCGGCCTCCGCCACGGCGACGGCGGTGTCGTCGTCCATAATCCTTTCGTTCACGAAGGCCACCTGTTCGTCGAGGCTGTCATCGTCGTGGACGGCCGGCCCGAACCCCGGGTCTACCATTCCCTTATTGGCCACGGCATCGGCCGCCCAGGCTCCGGACGGCGACAGCGCCATGACGACGAGCATCGCTGCGAGGGTTCTCATCCGCCCCTCCCTTTTCCGCTGGAATCCTCCAGCATAGGCGCGGTGCCCGCCACGCGTCCCCCGCGCATCGGAACACGGCGATTCGGTAGAGCCGGAGCAGGCCCCGCGTGGGAATTGTACGGTATAGGTCAAGCCTCTGCCTTGATTGTGCCACAGGTCGCCCCCTACCTTACCCGAAACGGGAACACCCCGAAGCGGGGAGAACTGAGGGCGCATGCGACGGATTAAGGCGACGATGTTTGGGGCGACGATGCTGGCAGCCGTGTTCGGCCTTTCCCTGCTGGCGCCCGCCGCCGCCTTTGCCGACACCGCCGGCCACGCCGTCACGGGGCACGGGACGCCGAAATACGGGCCGGATTTCAAGCATTTCGACTACGTGAACCCCGACGCGCCCAAGGGGGGCGAGGTGAAGCTGGCGACCTACGGCAGCTTCGACAGCCTGCACCCCTTCATCCTGCGCGGCTCCCCGGCCGGCGGGGCCAGCCTGCCCTTCGAGACGCTGACCGTCGGCAGCAGCGACGAGGTGCTGACCCAATACGGCCTTCTGGCCGAGACCATCACGGTCGCCGACGACCGGAGCTGGGTCGCCTTCACCCTGCGCCCGCAGGCGCGCTTCCACGACGGCACGCCGGTGACCGCCGATGACGTGATCTGGAGCTTCGAGACGCTGCGCGACAAGGGCCACCCGGTCTACCGCAGCTACTACGCCGACGTGACCAAGGCCGAGAAGACGGGGGAGCGCACCGTCCGCTTCACCTTCCGCAACGGCGACAACCCGGAACTGCCGGTCATCATAGGCCAGTTGCCGGTGCTGCCCAAACACGCCTTCGACGGCAAGGACTTCGCCTCCACGACGCTGGAGCCCATCGTCGGCAGCGGCCCCTACAAGGTCGCGGAGGTGCAGCCCGGCCGCTCCGTCGTCTACCAGCGCGTCACCGACTGGTGGGGAAAGGATTTGCCGGTCAACCGGGGCCGCTACAACTTCGACCGCATCCGCTTCGACTATTACCGCGACCTGGACGTGGCGTTCGAGGCCTTCAAGGCCGGCGCGGTGGATGTGCGGCAGGAGCATTCCTCGAAGAACTGGGTCACCGGCTACGACGTGCCCGCCGTCCGCGACGGCCACATCGTCCGGGAGGAGATCAAGCACCAGGACCCGCAGGGGATGCAGGGCTTCGTCTTCAACAGCCGCCGCCCGATTTTCGCCGACCGCCGGGTGCGCGAGGCGCTGAATTACCTGTTCGATTACGAATGGACACGGGCGAACCTGTCCTACGGGCTGTTCCAGCGCTCCAAGAGCTTCTTCTCCAACTCCGAACTCGCCGCGACGGGCCTCCCCTCCCCGGAGGAGGCGAAGTTGCTGGAGCCCTTCAAGGGCAAGGTGCCGGAGGAGGTCTTCACCAAGCCCTTCGAGCCGCCGAAGACCGACGGGTCGGGCAACATCCGCCAGAACCTGCGCACGGCACTCGGCCTGCTGAAGGAGGCGGGGTGGGAGCTGAAGGGCAACAAGCTGGTCAACGCGAAGACCGGCGAGCCCATGCGCTTCGAAGTCCTGCTGGTGCAGGCGGACATGGAGCGCATCGTGCAGCCCTTCGTCCGCAACCTGGAGCGCGCGGGCATCGGGGCCGGCATCCGCGTGGTGGACACGGCCCAGTACCAGAACCGGCTGGACCAGTTCGACTTCGACATGATCGTCCAGCGCATGCCGCAGTCGCTGTCGCCCGGCAACGAGCAGCGCGACTACTGGCAGTCCGCCAAGGCCGACCAGCCCGGCAGCCGCAATCTGGCCGGCATCAAGGACCCGGTGGTCGACGCGCTGATCGACCGGCTGATCCAGGCCCCCGACCGCGACGGCCTGGTGACCGCGTCCCGGGCGCTGGACCGCGTGCTGCTGTGGGGCTGGTACGTCATCCCCCACTGGCATGACGACGTGCGGCGGGTCGCCTATTGGAACCGTTTCTCCCACCCGGCGGTTGCGCCCAAGTACGGCTTCGCCTTCGTCGATACGTGGTGGGTCGATCCGGAGAAGAACGCGAAGCTCGCCTCGACCGCACGCCGCACCGGCCCGTAAGGACGGACCCGAAAACCGGACGCTAGGAAAGGCACCCCCGCGCGATGTTGGCCTACATCATCCGCCGCCTGCTGCTGATCATCCCGACCCTGTTCGGGATCATGGTCATCAACTTCCTGATCGTGCAGATCGCCCCCGGCGGTCCGATCGAGCAGATGATCGCCCGCGTGCAGGGTACGGCGGTGGAGGCGACCTCGCGCATCGGCGGCACGGCCGGCGGCGACACCGGCGGGGCTGGTGCCCAGGCGCAGCAGACCCAGGGCGGCGACACCGGCAGCCGCTACCGCGGCGCGCAGGGGCTGGACCCGGAGTTCATCAAGCAGCTTGAGAAGGAATTCGGCTTCGACAAGCCGCTGCACGAACGCTTCATCCACATGATGTCGAACTACATCGTGTTCGACTTCGGCAAGAGCTACTTCCGCGACCGCCGCGTGGTCGATCTGGTGATCGAGAAGATGCCGGTGTCGATCTCGCTGGGCATCTGGACGACGCTGATCGTCTATCTGGTCTCAATCCCCCTGGGCATCGCCAAGGCGGTGCGCGACGGGCAGCCCTTCGACGTCTGGACCTCCGGCGTGGTGATCGTCGGCTACGCCATCCCCAGCTTCCTGTTCGCCGTGCTGCTGATCGTGGTCTTCGCCGGCGGGCGCTATTTCGACTGGTTCCCGCTGCGCGGGCTGGTGTCCGACAACTGGCATGAGCTGCCCTGGTGGCGGCAGATCCTGGACTATCTCTGGCATATGGTGCTGCCGGTGCTGTCCATGGTGATCGGCGGCTTCGCCGGCCTGACCATGCTGACCAAGAACTCCTTCCTGGAGGAGATCAACAAGCAGTACGTCGTCACCGCCCGCGCCAAGGGCCTTGCCGAGCGGCGGGTGCTGTATGGCCACGTCTTCCGCAACGCCATGCTGATCGTCATCGCCGGCTTCCCCGGCGCCTTCATCGGCATCCTGTTCACGGGCGCCTTGCTGATCGAGGTGATCTTCTCGCTCGACGGGCTGGGCCTGCTGGGCTTCGAGGCGGCGATCAACCGCGACTACCCGGTGATGTTCGGCACGCTCTACTTCTTCACGCTGCTGGGCCTGATCATGAACCTCGTCGGCGACATCACCTATGTCGCCGTCGACCCCCGCATCGACTTCGAAGCGCGGAGGGTGTGATGCACCTCAGAGCTTCCGCATTTTCCCCCTCTCCCCTCCGGGGAGAGGGTTGGGGTGAGGGGGTTGCGCTTTTGCCGGACGTACCGCCAAGCGCAACCCCCTCACCCTCCCCTCTCCCCGGAGGGGAGAGGGAAAATACCGGCGGGGAGGTCCACGCATGAGCGGGGATCGCTTTCTCGGCATGCGCGTGACGCCGCTCACGCGGCGCCGGCTGACGAACTTCCGGGCGAACCGGCGGGGCTTCTGGTCCTTCTGGCTCTTCCTGCTGCTGTTCACCCTGTCGCTGGGCGCGGAGTTCATCGCCAACGACAAGCCGCTGCTGGTCAAGTACGACAACACGCTCTACTGGCCGGTCTTCCAGACCTATCCGGAGACCACCTTTGGCGGCGAGTTCGAGACGGAGACCGATTACCGCGACCCCTTCGTGCGCCAACTGATCGAGGAGAAGGGCTGGATCGTCTGGCCGCCGATCCCCTACAGCTACCGCACCATCAACTACAACCTGCCGGTCCCCGCCCCCGCCCCGCCGTCCACCGACAACTGGCTGGGCACCGACGACCAGGGGCGCGACGTGGTGGCGCGGCTGATCTACGGCTTCCGCATCTCGGTCCTGTTCGGGCTGGTGCTGACCGCCTTCTCGTCGGTCGTCGGCATCATGGCGGGGGCGGTGCAGGGGTATTTCGGCGGGCTGACGGACCTGCTGTTCCAGCGCTTCATCGAGATCTGGCAGGGGCTGCCAACCCTGTTCCTGCTGATCATCCTGTCCAGCGTGGTGACGCCGAACTTCTGGTGGCTGCTGGGGCTGCTGCTGCTGTTCGCCTGGACCTCGCTGGTCCATGTGGTGCGGGCGGAGTTCCTGCGGGCGCGCAACCTGGATTACGTGCGCTCGGCCCGCGCGCTGGGGGCGACGGACGCGACGATCATGGTGCGGCATGTGCTGCCCAACGCCATGGTGGCGACGCTGACCTTCCTGCCCTTCATCCTGAACGGCTCCATCACCACGCTGACCGCGCTGGACTTCCTGGGCTTCGGCCTGCCGCCGGGCTCCCCCTCGCTGGGCGAGCTGCTGGCCCAGGGCAAGGCGAACCTGCAAGCCCCCTGGCTGGGCCTGACCGCCTTCTTCGTCCTGGCGATCATGCTGAGCCTGCTGATCTTCATCGGCGAAGCGGTGCGCGACGCCTTCGACCCCCGCAAGACCATCGGCCAGCTGTCCACGGCGGCGGCGGATGCGAACGAAGCCGCGGCGATCGCACAGAAGCAAAAGCAGAAGGCCGCGGAATGACGGCCTTTCTTGACGGAAAAACGGCGCCGAGGCCATGCTGTCGGCAGAATCACGACCTTTGTGGCGGGTGGCATGGACAAGGACAACTCGGCATCCGCAGCCAACCGGGGATCCAACCTGATCGCCTTCGTGAAACGGGATTCCGCGCCAGACACAATGACCAAAACGCCCCAGATGGTGCGCCTGAGCGCCCAACCCGTCCAGATCGTCGGCGCGCGCTGGAGTCGCGACGATCTTTACGACGAGTGATTTCCGGAGTGCGGCCACTCTCCTTTGCCGTCATCCCCGCGAAGGCGGGGATCCAGGACATTCCGACCAGTGACCGAGTGGCCCTGGATCCCCGCCTTCGCGGGGATGACGATGGAAAGGTGGGGGGATATCCGTTCGGTCCTTCATCGGCTTCGTTCGGGATAAAAGCCTTCCGGACAATCAAGCGCTGCGCAGGATGAATCCCATGACCACCCCCCACCCCGTCACCGACCTCCTTCACGTCCGCGGCCTTCAGGTGGAGTTCCGCTCCGGCGGTGGGGTGATGCACGCGGTCAAGGGCGTGTCCTTCGACATCGCGCGGGGGGAGACCGTGGCGCTGGTCGGCGAGTCCGGGTCGGGCAAGTCGGTCACGGCGCTGTCGATCCTGCAACTGCTGCCCTACCCCATGGCGCGCCACCCCGCCGGCTCCATCCGCTTCCGCGAGCAGGAGCTTCTGGGGGCAGAGGAGCGGGTCCTGCGCGACGTGCGCGGCAACCGCATCGCCATGATCTTTCAGGAGCCGATGACCTCGCTGAACCCGCTCCACAGCATCGAGCGGCAGATCAACGAGACGCTGTTCCTGCACAAGGGGCTGAGCAAGACCGCCGCGCGCAAGCGCACGCTGGAGCTGCTGCGGCTGGTCGGGCTGCCCAATCCGGAAAAGCGCCTGAACGCCTACCCGCACGAGCTGTCGGGCGGCCAACGCCAGCGCGTGATGATCGCCATGGCGCTCGCCAACGAGCCGGACCTGCTGATCGCCGACGAGCCCACGACCGCGCTGGACGTCACCATCCAGGCGCAGATCCTGGAACTGCTGAAGGACCTGCAACGCCGCTTCGGCATGGCGCTGCTGCTGATCACCCACGACCTGGGGGTGGTGCGCAAGATGGCCGACCGGGTCTGCGTCATGAACCAGGGCGAAATCGTCGAGCAGGCCAACGTCGCCGACATCTTCAGCCGCCCGCAGCACCCCTACACGCAGAAGCTCCTGGCGGCGGAGCCGAAAGGCAACCCGCTGACCCCGCCGGACAACGCGGCGGAGGTGATGGCTGCCGACAACCTGAAGGTCTATTTCCCCATCAAGAAGGGCCTGCTGCGCCGGACCGTGGATTACGTCCGCGCGGTGGACGGCGTGTCGGTGGACGTGCGGCAGGGGCACACGGTCGGGGTGGTGGGCGAGTCGGGCTCCGGCAAGACGACGCTGGGGCTGGCGCTGCTGCGGCTGCACGCCAGCGAGGGCGCCATCCGCTTCGACGGGAAGGACATTCAGGGTTGGCAGGCCAAGCGGCTGCGCCCGTTGCGCCGGCAGATGCAGGTGGTCTTCCAGGACCCCTACGGCAGCCTGTCGCCGCGCCTGTCCGTCGGCCAGATCGTCGGCGAGGGGCTGACCATCCACGGCATCGGCTCCGGCCGGGAGCGCGACGCGATGGTGGCGAAGGCGCTGGAGGAGGTGGGGCTCGACCCCGCCAGCCGCCACCGCTACCCGCACGAGTTCTCCGGCGGCCAGCGCCAGCGCATCGCCATCGCCCGCGCGCTGGTGCTGAAGCCCAAGTTCGTGGTGCTGGACGAGCCGACCTCGGCGCTCGATATGTCGGTGCAGGCGCAGATCGTGGACCTGCTGCGCGACATCCAGGCGCGCTACAACCTTGCCTACCTCTTCATCAGCCACGACCTGCGGGTGGTGCGGGCGCTGTCGAGCCACGTCATCGTCATGAAGGACGGCAAGGTGGTTGAGCAAGGCCCCACCCGCCGCATCTTCGAAGAGCCGCAGCAGGACTACACCCGCGCCCTGCTCGCCGCCGCGCTGAACCTCGAAGCCGTGAAATCGGAAGCCGTGCGGACATGAAACCTTAATCGGGATTCAAACGCGCATTCGTATGGAGTAGTCTCCCTGAGAAGCAAGGAGGCGCCTCATGTTCCTGTCGAGGCTTGTCTATTACAGCCGACCGGTCGGTCTGGGCGATGCGGATGTTACCGACATCCTGACGAAATCTTGCGCGAACAATTACCTGAAGCATATATCAGGCGCCCTGTTTTACAACGGAAGCTGGTTCGTCCAGGCCCTGGAAGGCGCGCGCGGTCCGTTGACCGAGCTGTTTCTGAAGATCGCCGCCGACAAGCGCCACGCCAATGTCCGATTGGTTGAATTCACCTTCGTGTCGCAACGTCTGTTTGCTGAATGGGACATGCGCTACATCGGCGGCGGCGAGGCCCAGGAAGCGATCATCCACAAATTCATGCCCGCCGGCTTCGACCCGAACCTCGTCACCGAGAGCGGCGCGATGGCCCGCCTGCTGCGCGAGCTGGCCGACGTGACGCCGGCCGATCCCTACCCGCGGAGCTGACCGGCGGCTTCGCCGCTTTCGGGGCCGCTTTCGGGGCCGGCCGTTCCAGGGGCACCTCCCGCCATTCCCCCGGTGCCAGCCCGTCCAGCGTCCAGTCGCCGATGGACCAGCGGATCAGGCGTAGCGTCGGGAAGCCCACGGCGGCGGTCATGCGGCGGACCTGACGGTTGCGCCCCTCGCGCAGGGTCAGCGCGATCCAGGAGGTCGGGATACTCGCGCGGTAGCGCACCGGCGGGTCGCGTGGCCAGAGGCCGGCGGGCTCCTCCATCATCCGGGCCTCGGCCGCCGGCAGGGTCGGGCCGTCGTTCAGCGTCACGCCACTGCGCAGCCGCTGCAAGGCCTCCTCCGTCGGAACACCCTCCACCTGCACCCAATAGGTCTTGGGCAGCTTGTGCTTGGGCGAGGCGATGCGGGCGATCAGCGCGCCGTCGTCGCTGAGGGCCAACAGTCCTTCGCTGTCGCGGTCGAGCCGCCCGGCGGCGTAGACGCCCTTCACCGGCACATGGTCGGCCAGCGTCGGGCGCCCCAACTCATCGGTGAACTGGGGCAGCACGCCGTAGGGCTTGTTCAGAAGGATCAGACGGGGCACGGTTGGCTCAAAGGGTTCGAGACGAACGACCATAACAGCACAGGGGTTCACACCGTGGCGCTTCTTTTCTGCTCCACCACCGACCGGGCCGACAGTTGGCTTCGGGAGCTGGGCTCCCGCATGCCCGAGCTGGAGGTTCGCGTCTGGCCGGACCTGAACGGAAACATGGGGGGCAAGACCGACGACATCGACATGGCCCTGGTGTGGAAGCCGCCGCACGGGCTGCTCGCCAGCCTGCCGAACCTGAAGCTGATCGTGTCGCTGGGGGCCGGGGTGGAATCGCTGCTGCTCGACCCCACCCTGCCGGATGTCCCTCTGGTCCGCATGGTGTCGG
Source organism: Azospirillum mesophilum (assembly GCF_053470405.2). Taxonomy (NCBI): domain Bacteria; kingdom Pseudomonadati; phylum Pseudomonadota; class Alphaproteobacteria; order Rhodospirillales; family Azospirillaceae; genus Azospirillum; species Azospirillum mesophilum. The sequence continues at coordinate 343,002 of NZ_JBPXMQ020000001.1, read as the reverse complement.
AAGGGCTGACCGTGGACATGGCCGGTTACGTCGCCCTGCAGGTGCTGCGCTGGCACCGGCAGCTGGACGAGTACAAGGACCTGCAAAAGGCCGCGACCTGGAATCCGTTGGGCCACCGCCCGGCGTCGGAGGTCACCGTCGGCCTTTTGGGCATGGGCGAGCTGGGCATGGCCTCGGCCAAGACGCTGCTCAGCATGGATTACCGCGTGCTGGGCTGGAGCCGGACGCCGAAGACGCTGGACGGGGTGGAGAGCTTTTCCGGCCGCGACGGGTTGGCGGCGATGCTGGGGCGATGCGACCTTCTGGTCTGCCTGCTGCCGCTGACGGCGGAGACCCGCGGCATCCTGAACCGCGATCTGTTCGCCGCCCTGCCCCAGGGGGCCGTGGTCGTCAACGCCGCGCGCGGCGGGCATCTGGTGGAAAACGACCTGCTGGACGCGCTGAAGGACGGCCATCTCGCCGGGGCCAGCCTGGACGTCTTCGCCGACGAACCGTTGCCGCAGGGTCACCCGTTCTGGAGCCACCCGAAGATCCACGTCACCCCGCACGTCGCCGCCATCACCCACGCCTCGCGTTCCGCCGAGGTGGTGGTGGAGGCGATCCGGGCTTTCCGGGAAGGCCGGCCGCTGCCCAACGTGGTGGACCGCACCCAGGGCTATTAAAGGGGGCTACTGACGGGGGTATCGAGGAGGGCTCAGGCCGCTTCGCTGGGGGCGGGGGTACGGGTGGAGGCCAGTTCGGCCTCCAGCCGCGCCTTGGCGGCAGCGGCCATCGCTTCGTCCCGCTCGATCTTCGCCATATCTTCCGGAGCCACGGCCCCGGCGGCGATGACCAGTTCAGCGAAGTCCGACAGAAAGACGCTGCCCTTCACGGTGCGCTGGACGAGCACGCTGCGCTTGTCCTCCGTGTCGCGCTTGCGCTTGACGAAGCCCAGCAGCGACAGCCGGTCGAGCGCACGGGTCACCGCCGGTTTGGAGATGTTCAGCGTGGCGGCCAGCCCGCGCACGGTGTGCGGCGGATCGGTCAGATAGACCTGGAGCATGATTGCCATCTGTCGCGCCGACAGGTCCGGCCCGTCCTGCCGAACGCTCTCGACCAAAGCCGTGCGCCACAACCCGAGCGCCTTGAGGTTCCGTGCCATGCCTACCCCCGCGAGCCGCGCGCGCACCATTCCCCCAGGAAGCGCGCGGCCCCGAATGTTGCCCAAGCCGGCCCGCACAGGCAAGCGTTTCGCACCCGGATTGATCGGTCAGTTCGTCGCGGGGGTTATCATTCCCAATCGGGTGGCAACGGCCGGCGGCGGATGTGATGCACGCGCAGGATTTCCAGAACGACAGCCGGTTCGCTCGTTGCAACCACCCGATAGACGATTCGATAGGGAAGATCCGGGATTTTGAATTCGCGCGTCCCGGGAAAAATGCCCGGCTTCCCGATGCTTGGCCGTTCAGCGATCAGGCTCACCACATGGCGGATGCGCTGCCCCACCCGCAGTGCTGCGGCTTCATTGTGTTGGCGAATATATTCTGAAATGTCTTCGAGGTTCCGGCGGGCTCCACGAAGGTAACGGACCTTCACTGCGCGCTCAGGGGCTTGCCGAAGGACGCGAAGGTTTCTTCCATTTCTTCGTCCGTGGCAAAGTCGCCGGCATCAGCCTCCGCGACAGCCTGCCGGATATCCTCGTACTCTTCGAACTGGTCGGCGAGATAAGCCTCGACCGCTCGCTTCAGATGCCACGCCGGATCGTGTTCGGTCGCTTCGGAAAGGCGGGTGAGGGCTTCGGCCATCTTCTCATCCACGCGGATGGTCATGGACACCGCTGCTGACATGGGAACGCCTCGCTGTTTTCCACCTTCAACTCAAGGGTATGCACCGCGAACGGGGCTTTCAAGGACCCTTGGGCAGACCTTGCCCTGACGCTCCCACTCCCGCTGGAAGCGGGAGTGGGGAAAGGTTTGCATCAGTAAATAAGCTCGTTCTCGCCGCCGCCTTCGGAGATGACGATTTCGCCGCGGGCCGCCAGGTCCTTGGCGAGCTGGACCATGTACATCTGGGATTCGTCCACCTCGCGGACGCGGACGGGACCCATGGCGGCCATGTCTTCGCGCAGGATCTTCGCGGCGCGTTCGGACATGTTGGAGAAGAACAGGTCCTTCAGCGTCTCCGACGCGCCCTTCAGGGCGGTGCCGAGCTTCTGCTTGTCGACGCTGCGCAGCAGGGCCTGGACGCCGGACGGGTCGAGCTTCGACAGGTCCTCGAAGGTGAACATCAGCGACTTGATGCGCTCGGCGCTGTCGCGGTTGCGTTCCTCCAGGGCGGCCATGAAGCGGTGCTCGGTCGTGCGGTCCAGGCCGTTGAAGATTTCCGCCAGCATCTCGTGGCTGTCGCGGCGGCTGGTGCGGGCGAGGTTGGTCATGAATTCGGTGCGCAGCGTGCGCTCCACGTCGTCCAGAACCTCCTTCTGCACGGCCTCCATGCGCAGCATGCGCATGATGACTTCCATGGCGAAGCTTTCCGGCAACTGCGTCAGCACGCGGCCGGCGTGTTCCGGCCGGATTTTGGACAGCACCACCGCCACGGTCTGCGGGTATTCGTTCTTCAGATAGTTGGACAGCACCGACTCGTTGACGTTGGCCAGCTTGTCCCACATCGTGCGGCCGGCCGGACCACGGATCTCCTCCATGATGGAGTCGACCTTGTCCTTGGGCAGGGTCTTCAGCAGCAGGCGTTCGGTCGAATCGAAGGAGCCGACCAGCGAGCCGGTGGCCGACATCTGCTCCGCGAATTCGACGAACAGGCGTTCGATGATGTTGGCGGAGACGGTGCCCAGGTTCGCCATCACCTGGGACAGCTCCTTGATCTCCTCATCGTCCATCATCGCGAAGAGGCGGGAGGAATGCTCGTCGCCCAGCGCCAGCATCAGGATGGCCGCCTTCTCCGGACCGGTGAGGGTGCGATAATCCTCACGAACCTTCAGCGCCATGTTTCCGCCTCCAACAATACCCTGGCAACAACAGCCCGGCCGCCCGAAGCCGTCGGCACTCACCCAAAGGTTCTAACCCTTTCCGAATCGGCAATCCACCCCCGCGCATGACACGGGGGTGACAATTTTAACCATATGCGAGAGGCTTCAGCCGAAACGCTTGGCGATCACGGCGTAGGCGGCGCGCAGGCCCAGCGCCTCGCCGCCTTCCGGACGGCCGGGACGATTGGTGCTGTTCCAGGCGAAGGTGTCCAGGTGCGCCCAGGCGGTGTCCTTCGACACGAACTCCTGCAGGAACAGGCCGGCGGTGATGGCTCCGGCCATGCCGTTGCTGGTGACGTTGTTCAGGTCGGCCACCTTGCTGTCCAGTCCCTTGCGGTAGGGCGCCCACAGCGGCAGGCGCCACAGCGGGTCGCCCTGCTCCTCCCCCGCCGCCAGCAGGTCGTCGGCGAGAGCGTCGTTGTTGGAGAAGAGCGCCGGCAGGTCCGGCCCCAGCGCCACGCGCGCCGCCCCGGTCAGGGTGGCGAAGTCGATCAGCAGGTCGGGCTTTTCCGAATCCGCCTCGGCCAGGGCGTCGCACAGGATCAGGCGGCCCTCCGCGTCGGTGTTGCCGACCTCCACCGTCAGGCCCTTGCGGGTGTTCAGCACGTCCAGCGGCTTGAAGGCGTTGCCGGCGATGACGTTCTCCACGGCGGGCACCAGCACGCGCAGCCGCACCGGCAGGCCGGCCATCATCACCATGCGGCCCAGCGCCAGCGCGTGCGCCGCCCCGCCCATGTCCTTCTTCATCAGCAGCATGCCCGACGACGGCTTGATGTCCAGGCCGCCGCTGTCGAAGCACACGCCCTTGCCGACGATGGTGACCTTCGGGTGCTCCGGGTTGCCCCAGCGCAGGTCGATCAGGCGCGGCGCGCGCGGGCTCGCCCGGCCCACGGCGTGAATGGCCGGGTAGTCGCGGTCGAGCAGACCGTCGCCGACGATGACGTCCAGCCCCGCCTCGAACTCCGACGCCAGCAGGCTCGCCGCGTTGGCGAGTTCCGCGGGGCCGAGGTCGTTGGCCGGCGTGTTGACGAGGTCGCGGACGAGGGTGGTGGCAAGCGCGGTGCGCTGCACCTCCCCCTGGTCGGCGTGCTTCGGCCAGAGGAGGCCGGCGAAGCTCTTCTCGGTTTTCTTGTAGCGCTCGAACCGGTAGCTGCCGAGCGCCCAGCCCAGCGCGAGGCGGGTCGCGGCGCGCCGGTCGAGCGTCGCGTCCACGGACTCGTCCAGCCGGTAGCTGCCCGGCGGCAGGCTGCCCGGCAGGGCGGCGAGGCCCCACAGGTCGTCCAGCGCCGACACGCCGGCCAGCACGCGGGCGATGGCCCCGCCCTCCCCCGGAAGGAAGGCGGTGGAGCCGGCCTCCGCCGTGAAGTTCACAGCCTTCACCCAGGCGGCGGTCGCCGGGGGCTGGGCGTCCAGCCAGCCGGACAGGCCGGCCTTGGTCAGCGGGAGAATGGAAACGGTGCCGGCGCCGGCCGTGGCGAGCAGGGTGGCGAGCAAGACGGGCGTCCTTCGTCAGACAGCGGAACAGGATCAAGAGGATGGCGCGCCGGGGCGGGCGTGAAAAGGGGGAATGAGGGCAAGGTTGCCGGTTGGACGAAATGGGGGCATCCTCGCGCCCTTACTCGCATTGGGGGAATTTCATGACCGGCTTGACGCTCGTTCTCGGCAACAAGGCCTATTCGTCCTGGTCCCTGCGCCCGTGGCTCGCGCTGAAGCACACCGGCCTGCCGTTCGAGGAGGTCGTGATCCCGCTCCGCCAGCCGGACACCGCCACGCGCATCCTGGAGCATTCGCCGACGGGCCGGGTGCCCGTCCTGCGGCACGGCGACCGGGTGGTCTGGGACTCGCTGGCGATCTGCGAATATCTGGCGGAGCTGTTCCCCGAGGCGGCGCTCTGGCCCGAGGACGCCCACGCCCGCGCGGTCGCGCGCTCCGTGTCGGCGGAGATGCATTCGGGCTTCATGGGCCTGCGCACCCACATGTCCATGGACCTGAAGACCATGCGCCCCGGCCAGGGCCGCAACCCGGACAGCGAGGCCGACATCGCCCGCGTCACCGCGATCTGGCGCGGGACGCGCGAGCGGTTCGGCCAGGGCGGCCCCTTCCTGTTCGGCCGCTTCTCCATCGCCGACGCCATGTACGCGCCGGTGGTGACGCGCCTCATGACCTATGGCGTCGAGCTGGACCCGGTCTGCCAGGCCTATGCGCAGGCGGTGCTGGGCCTCGCCCCCATGAAGGAATGGACCGCCGCCGCCAAGGCGGAGCCCTGGACCATCGAGTTCTGATTGAGAGCCGCAGGTTGGGTTAAGCGCGAGCGCAACCCAACCTGCGATTCTCAAGGATTTTGCCCGGCGGCCGGTTCGTTGGCGGCGTCGCCGATCAGGCCGGCCTCGCGGTAGTAGCGCTCGGCACCGGGGTGCAGCGGGACCGAGACGTTGGCGACCGCCTTCGTCGGGTCGAAGCTGCGCCCCTTCGGGTGGCCCTCGATCAGCAGGCGGCGCGTGTTCTCGTGCCACAGCGCCTTGGTGACGCCGTGGATCAGCTCGGCGTCCTGGTCGGCGCGGACCACCATCTCCGCCCCCACCGCCAGCGTGATGGTTTCCGGGACGCCGGGGTAGGTCTCCGCCGGGATCACCTCGGTCATGTAGAAGCGCTGTTGGGCGCGCAGGCGGTCGGCCATGGCGCCGTCCAGCGGGAGCAGTCGGATCGGCACGCGCCCCGCCACGTCGCTGACCGCGGAGACCGGGAAACCGCCGACCATGAAGAAGGCGTCCAGCTCGCCCTTCGCCAGCCGGTCGGCCGCCGTGCCGGGCTTGACGTAGACGGCCTTCAACTCCTCCTCCTTCAGGTCGAAGCCGGCGAGGATCGCCCGCGCCTCGACGAGCACGCCGGAGCCCTCCTCGCCCAGCGACACCGCCTTGCCCCTCAGGTCGGCCACCGTGTGCAGGTCGCCGTCGGCGCGCACGACGAGTTGGACCGCCTCCGCGTACAGCATGCCGATGGAGCGCAGCGCCTCGAAGGGCGGCTTGCCCTTGAAGGGGCCGGTGCCGGTGTAGGCGCCGTAGGCGACGTCGGCCTGGGCCATCCCGGCTTCCACCCCGTTGGCGCGCAGCAGCTCGATGTTCTCCACGGAGCCGAGCGTGGCCTGCGCCACCGCGATCAGGCCCGGCACGCCGCAGCTTCCCCCACGGTCGCAGGGGCGCGAGCCCGGCGGGTTGGAGATGGCGTTGGCGATCAGCCCGCCGACCGGGAAATAGGTGCCGGACGTGGTGCCGGTGCCGATGCGGAAATAACGGATCTCCTGCGCAATCAACCGTTGCGGGACAGCGCCGAGCAGCGCCGCGCCGGCCGCGCCGGCCAGCAGGCGACGGCGGCTGAAGCCCGGCGGGCTGGAAGCGGGCGGGTTGTGGTCAAGGCGGGCTTTGGCTCCTGCGCGCGGCACCGGCGGCTCCACCTTTCTTTTTGGGAAACATCCCTACAAGAATACCTGCACTTGTCCGTTTTCAAGGCGCAAGCGGTTAAATCACGCCCGCAAGGTCAAGAACGCCGGCGAGTGCTACCGCACCGCCACACACCTGGGCCGCGCGCGCCGACACCGCCTGCCCCAGCACCGCCGACAGGCCAAGCCCCGCGCTGGTCACCAGAAGAACGCCCGCCGCGAATCCGCCCCAGAACAGGGCGCCGCCCATGTGGATGTAGCCGTGGAAGACGGCCGCCGCCGCAACGACCAGCACCGCCAGCGCCACCGGCGCCCGCAGGGCGGTGGCGACCAGCGCGCCGACCACGATCAGCGACACCGCCAGCCCCTGGGCCGCGTAGGGCAAGCGCAGGTCGAGCTGCGCGGCGAGCCCGGCGGCCAGCACCGCCGTCAGGGCGGAGACCGGAAGCTGCCACACGGCGGGACCGCCGTTCTGCCCGGCCCACATTCCGATGGCGAGGAAGGCCAGAAGATGCTGGAGCACCCACACCGGCTCGGTCAGGCCGGTGCCGAACGGCCCGGTGACCGTCATCCGCGCCAGCGCGGGCGCCGCCGATAGCCCGACCATCAGAGCCGCCAGAAGGACCGCCCGAAACGCCGCCCCAAACACTGCCATGCCCCCGTACCCCTTTCGCGCACCGTCGCCCCGGTATGGCGGGAGGGCGCGGGCGGGGTCAAGTGACCTTGATCGGGGGACGCGTCTTCAGAACCCCCGGGGGCCGGTGCCGTACTGGCGCAGGTCCTGCTCCTTGCGGAACAACTCGCGCTGCTGGAGCGGTTCGAGCCGGCCCATGGCGTCCTCCGTGCGCAGGCGGTCCACCTCGGGGCTCATCAGATCGTATTTGAAGCGGTCGGTCTGCGCCTGGGTCGAGGGCGGAGGCGGCAGCGACGGCACAGCCATCTGCTCGGCAGGCGCGGGCGGCGGGGACGAACTGCCCCGGCGCCGCACCGGCGGCTGCCTTTGGCCCTGCTCCTGAAGCTGCGACATCCGTTGGGAGGGGGCCTGTGCCGAGGGGGACGGCCGGGCGTTGGCCTCCTCCTGAAGCTGCCGCCACGTCTTCAGCCCCGCCCCGGACGCGGACGGGGGCGCCCCGCCCGGCGTGTAGGTCTGGGTGCGGACCGGCGGCAAGGACTGGGCTTGGCCGGGCGTCTCGTCCCGGAACTCCGTCGCGCAGGCGGTGAGCAGCAGCGCGGCGGCGACGCTGATCGGATTCGGTTTCATCCTATGAATGTCGTCCTCCCGAAGCACCGGGACAAGCACCTCCTCTGGGACTCCCCTCCGCTGTTGTTTGTCGCTATTATGTTCCTGATTTGTTCGGATCGGAGGGAAGGCATGGGCATGGCGCGGCGAATCCTGTCTCTTTGGCTGCCGCGGCTGCCCACCGACGCCCGCGCGCGCCGCTGCCCCGACCTGCGGGACCGCCCACTGGCGGCCATTCTGGCCGAGCGCGGGCGGTTGGGCGTGGTGGCCGTGAACCGCGCGGCGGAAGAGGCCGGGGTGCTGCCGGGCATGACCCTGGCCGACGCCCGCGCCGTCGAGCCCGCCCTGACCGTCTTCGACGCCGAGCCCGAGTCGGACGCCCGGCTGCTGGAGCGGATCGCGGGTTGGTGCACGCGCTACACCCCCTGGACAGCCCCGGACGGCGCCGACGGCGTGGTGCTGGACATCACCGGCTGCGCCCACCTGTTCGGCGGGGAGCGGGCGCTGGTGGCCGACCTGACGGCACGGCTGAGGGCCGGAGGGTTCGAGTCGCGGGCGGCGCTGGCGGATACGCCGGCCGCGGCCTGGGGGTTGGCGCGGTTTTCTCCCTCTCCCCTCTGGGGAGAGGGTTGGGGTGAGGGGGTTGCGCTCTCGCCGGACGTACCACCACGCGCAACCCCCTCACCCTCCCCTCTCCCCAGAGGGGAGAGGGTAAAGAAAGGAGGAGCCACCCTCGCCCCCCTCCCCATCGCCGCGCTGCGCCTGCCCACCGCCACCGTCCAGGGTCTGGCTGCGGTCGGGCTGCGGCGGATCGGGGACTTGCACGCCATCCCCCGCGCCACGCTCGCCACCCGCTTCGGGCGGGAGGCCGCTCGGCGGCTCGACCAAGCCTTGGGGCATCTGGACGAGCCGGTGTCGCCGCGTCTGCCCGTGCCGCCGCACAGCGTCCGCCTCGCCCTGCCCGAGCCGATTTCCACCGCCGAGGCCATCGCCCGCGCCGTGCGGCACCTGCTGGACGCACTCTGCGCCGGGCTGGAGGCGACCGGGGAGGGCGCGCGCCGGCTGGTGCTGGAAACCCACCGGGTGGACCGCCGGCTGGAGGACCCGCCCCAGACGCTCGCCATCGGCACCAGCCGCCCGGTGCGCGACGCGGGCGCCCTGATGCGCCTGTTCGCGCAGAAGCTGGAGCGCATCGAGCCCGGCCCCGGCATCGAGGTCATGGTCCTGTCCGCCGCCGAGGCCGGGCCGCTGGGCGCCGTGCAGGCCGCTTTGGACGGCTCGGCGGGCGACGAGTCGGAGTTGGGGGAGCTGGTGGACCGGCTCGGCAACCGGCTGGGGGAGCGCGCCGTGCTGCGGCTCGTCCCGCGCGCCAGTTGGCTGCCGGAGCGCAGCGTGGCTCCGGCGCCGGCCTTGCCGAGCGTCGCCGCCAATGATCGCCTGGGGGATCGCCTGGGGGATCGCCTGGGGGACCGCCTGTGGCCGGCCGACCGGCCGCGCCCGGTGCGGCTGCTCGCCCCGCCGGAGCCCATCGAGGCCGTCGCCCCCGTCCCCGACGACCCGCCGGCCATGTTCCGCTGGCGCGGCGTCCTCCACCGCATCAGCCACGCCGACGGCCCGGAGCGCATCGAGGCCGAATGGTGGCGCCGAGAAGGAGAGTCCCGCGACTATTACCGCGTGGAGGACGCGGACGGCCGCCGCTTCTGGGTCTTCCGCCAGGGGCTTTATCAGCCCGGCGTGAAGGCCCTGTGGTTCCTGCATGGGTTCTTCGGATGAGGGGGCATTGCCTTGACCCCCTACGCTGAACTCCAGGTCTCCACCAGCTTCACCTTCCTGGAGGGGGCCTCCCACCCGGACGAGTTGGCGCTGACCGCCGCAGCGCTCGGCCATGCGGCCATCGCGGTGACCGACCGCAACTCGCTGGCCGGGGTGGTGCAGGCGCACAAGGCGGCCAAGCAGCACGGGCTGCGGCTGGTGGTCGGCTGCCGGCTGGACCTGACCGATGCGGCCAGCCTGCTCGCCTACCCCACCGACCGGGCTGCCTACGCGCGGCTGTCGCGCCTGCTGACGCTGGGCAAGCGGCGGGCACCCAAGGGGGCCTGCTTCATCGGCCGCCAGGACGTGCTGGAGCATGCGGAGGGAATGCTGTTCCTGCTGGTCCCGCCCGACCGGCGCGACGAGTCCTTCGTCCACGAGCTGCGGGCATGGCGCTTCGATCTGGGCCGGCGGCTGCACCTCGCGGCCAGCCACCGCTACCGGGGGGACGATTCCCGGCGGCTGGCGTGGCTCGCCGGGCTGGCGGAGGCGGAGCGGGTGCCGATGGTGGCGACCAACGACGTGCTCTACCACGCGCCCGCCCGCCGCCAACTGGCCGACGTGATGACCTGCATCCGCAACCGCACCACCATCGACGAGGCCGGCTGGCTGCTGTCCGCCAACGCGGAGCGGCACCTGAAGGCCGGCGTGGAGATGGCCCGCCTGTTCCGCCGCTACCCCGAGGCCGTCGCCCGCACGGTGGAGATCGCCGACGCCTGCCGCTTCTCGCTGGAGGAGCTGCGCTACGAATATCCGGACGAGGTGGCGGAGGACGGGCGCACCCCACAGGAAACCCTGATCGACCTGACGTGGCGTGGGGCGGTGGAACGCTACCCTGGTGGCGTGCCGGACAAGGTGGCGGATGCCGTGAGGCACGAGCTGGCGCTGATCGGGCAGCTCGGCTACGCGCCCTATTTCCTGACCGTGCACGACATCGTGCGCTACGCCCGCTCGCAGGACATCCTGTGCCAGGGGCGCGGGTCGGCGGCGAACTCGGCAGTCTGCTACTGCCTGGGCGTCACGGCGGTCGATCCGGCCAAGTTCGACCTGCTGTTCGAACGCTTCATCTCCGCCGCCCGCAACGAGCCGCCGGACATCGACGTCGATTTCGAGCATGAGCGGCGCGAGGAGGTCATCCAGTACATCTACCGCAAATACGGGCGGGAGCGCGCCGGCCTGACCGCCACCGTCATCCGCTACCGCGCGCGCGGCGCCATCCGCGAGGTCGGCAAGGCCATGGGGCTGTCGGCCGATCTGGTGGCGCGGCTGTCCGGCTCCATCTGGGGCTGGAGCCGCGAGGGCATCGACGAGGAGCGCGCCCGCCAATACGGCCTCGACCCCGACGACCCGCGCCTGAAGCAGACGTTGGAACTGGCGGGAGAACTGATCGGCTTCCCGCGCCACCTGTCGCAGCATGTGGGCGGCTTCGTCATCACGCGCGGCCCCTTGAGCGACCTGTGCCCCGTCGCCAACGCGGCCATGGAGGACCGCACGACCATCGAGTGGGACAAGGACGACATCGACGCGCTGGGCATCCTGAAGGTGGACATTCTGGCGCTGGGCATGCTGACCTGCCTGCGCAAGGGCTTCGAACTGCTGGAGCGGCACCACGGCCACCCCATGACGCTGGCTGCCGTCCCGCAGGACGACCCGGCGGTCTACGAGATGCTGTGCCGGGCCGACAGCCTGGGCGTGTTCCAGGTGGAAAGCCGGGCGCAGATGTCCATGCTGCCCCGCCTGCGCCCCAAGGAGTTCTACGATCTGGTGATCGAGGTCGCCATCGTGCGCCCCGGCCCGATCCAGGGCGACATGGTGCACCCCTACCTGCGCCGCCGCACCGGCGCGGAGCGGGTGGACTATCCCTCGACGGAGCTGGAAGCCGTCCTGAAGAAGACCCTGGGCGTGCCGCTGTTCCAGGAACAGGCGATGAAGATCGCCATCGTCGGCGCCGGCTTCAGCCCGGAGGACGCCGACCGGCTGCGCCGCGCCATGGCGACCTTCCGCAAGACCGGGCTGGTCCACACCTTCCACGACCGCTTCGTCGAGGGCATGGTCGCCAAGGGCTACGACCGCGCCTTCGCCGAGCGCTGCTTCAAGCAGATCGAGGGCTTCGGCGAATACGGCTTCCCGGAAAGCCACGCGGCGAGCTTCGCCCTGCTGGCCTACGTGTCCGCCTGGCTGAAGCGCTGGCACCCCGACGTGTTCGCGGCGGCCCTGCTGAACAGCCAGCCCATGGGCTTCTACGCCCCCGCCCAGATCGTCCGCGACGCCCGCGAGCACGGGGTGGAGGTGCTGCCCCCGGATGTGAACCGGTCGGACTGGGATTGCACGCTGGAGCCGATAACTCCCTCGCCCGGCTCCGCCGGGAGAGGGAGGGGCCCATGCTTCGCATGGGAGGGTGAGGGCAAGGTCATCCCGAGAAACCTTGCCCTCACCCCCCCACCGCGAAGCGGTGGGTCCCCCCCTCTCCCGCCGGAGGCGGGCGAGGGGAAGGATGGCCGCCACGCCCTGCGCCTGGGCCTGCGGCTCGTCAAGGGGATCACGGAGGACGAAGCCCACCGCCTCGTCCTGTCGCGCGGCAACGGCTACCGCGACCCGTACGACCTGTGGCGCCGGGCTCGGCTGCCGGTCGCGGCGCTGGAGCGGCTGGCCAAGGCGGACGCCTTCCGCTCCACGGGGCTCGACCGGCGGGCGGCCTTGTGGGCGGTGAAGGCGCTGGGGGAGCAGCCGCTGCCGCTGTTCGCCGGCCTCGACGACTCCGCCCTCGCCGAGCCGGAGGTCGCCTTGCCGGCCATGGCGCTCGGCGAGCATGTGGTGATGGACTACGGCAGCCTGTGCCTGTCGCTGAAGGCGCACCCCATGGCGCTGCTGCGGGACGGCGTTTCGGGCGTCGCCCCGGCGGAGCGGCTGCGCAGCGCGCGGCCCGGCGCGCGGCTGACGGTGGTGGGGCTGCCGCTGGTGCGCCAGCGGCCGGGCAGCGCCAAAGGCGTCATCTTCATCACGCTGGAGGACGAGACCGGCATCGCCAACCTCGTCATCCTGCCGGACGTGTTCGAAAAGTTCCGCAAGCCGATCCTCGGCGCCCGCCTGATCGCCGCGACCGGCCGCGTGGAGAAGGACGGCCCGCCCAACCCGGAAGGTGGCGAGGTCATCCACCTGCGCGTCGAACGCCTGCTCGACCTGACCCACCGTCTGGAGGAATTGCTGGAACCGGAGCCGACGCGGCGGCCCCCGTCCGCCGGCGCCTTCCCGGAGGGCCGGAATTTCCGGTGAAAATCAGTCGATCAGATCGGCGACCTCGCGGACGCGGCCGTTGTCGATCAGGAACTGGACCAGATCGGGCCGCTCCTTGCCGTAGGCGTTGTGGCGGGCACGGACGGCGGCAACCAGTTCTCCCTTGCGGCCCAGCAGATCGTCGGCGAACTCGATCATGCGCAGGTTGGGCCAGGCCTTGTGGCGGATGTTCACCACGGCGGCCAGCGCGTCGGCGGCCGGGCGGTCGGGGCGGGCCTGGGCGAGGATCATGGTCAGCGCCGCCGTGGAGCGCGAGATGCCCGCATGGCAATGCACCAGCAGGCCGCCCACCCCCGCCGGCTCGGCCAGCAGGTCGCGGCCGAAGGCCAGGATGCGCTCCACGTCCGAGCGCTGCGGCAGGGTCTGGCCCATGAAGGGGTCGATGATATCGTGGAAGCGCAGTTCCAGCCGTTCATGCTCGCCATAGGCGCCGAAGGCGGTTGGCTCCGGATGGCCGGGGTCGAGGATCGACAGCACATGCGTCACCCCGGCCTCGCAGAAGCCGTTCAGTTCGTCGATGCCGCAGACGGTGACTCCGAATGGGACGAAATCGCGGGCCATGATCCTCTTCTCTTCCGTGCGCCCCGAAAGGGCGGGCGCGGAAACGCATGTGGCACCCCCGCTCCGGACCGTCAAGCGGCGCCGGCCATCCCGACCAGACCAACCGGCCAGATCACCCCGTCAAATGACATGGAACAGATACAGCAGGATGATGACCGGGATCGGGATCCCGACAAGCCACAGAAGAACACCCCTCATGGAACGCTCCCTCGGTTGAGGCCGTGCCGGCCAATGAAACCTCAACAACGCAAGGGCGCATCGGTTGCAGGGCTTGCCCCGTCCGGGCGAGGGCTACTCCAAAAAGGCGGAAGAGAGATGATTGGTCAGGCGTGTGGCGATATCCCGCCGGTCTGTCGGCGCAAGCGTGCCCAAGTGTTGGGCATCGCGAGAATCGATTACGGCAATCTTCGCCGTGCGCACGACGGAGGGGGCCGGCAATCCGGCTGCGGCAAGGTCGGAAACTTCGACGTCGCTGGGCCAGCCCCGGTTATCGGCGCTGGTGATCATCAAAACCCAAATCAGACAGTGATTGGTTTGGAGATCCCCGGCGGCCACGACCAGAGCCGGCCGACGCTGACGCACCGGCCGGTCCGCATAGGGAAACGGGACCTTGACGACGTCCCAAACATCAAAGGTCGGCATAGGCCCGCCGGTCCGCTTCGCTGTCCCACTCCGTGAAGGTGTGGAAGGGATCGTCCACCGCTTCCACCCGCGCCGCACGGGTCAAAATGACGCGCCCATCCTCGATGCTGTAGGCAATCTCGTCACCCTCATGCAACCCCAGCGCCGTACGCACGGGTTGCGGGATGGTTGTCTGCGCCTTGCTCGTCAGCTTACTGGTGATCATGACGGCCTCCATGAGCGGATGGCATTATAGTAAGGAAATTCCTTACTGCCTTCAAGGCGCCCCGCCCTCCCCTTCGGCCATGTTCGTCGGGGCCGTGTTCGCCGGAGCGTCCGCGTCCACGGACGCCGCCGGTGCCTCCTTCGGCGGCAGGACCCGGCGTGGGCGCGGGGCGCGCAGCTTTTTCAGCAGCAGGGAGAAGGGCTTCAGCGCGCGGTCCAGGACGGTCGGGTCGGCCTCCAGACGGGACAGCAGAAAGGCGCCGGCCTCCAGGGTGGAGACGCTCTCGCGGCGCGGCTCCTTGCGGGCCTGCCCGTAGAGGGAGCGGAACTGCGGGTGCAGCACGATCCGGCGGCACTTCAGGAGCCACGGGTTGCGCCACCACAGGGTCTTGGCCTGGCTCCAGGTGCCGTCCAGCACGATGACGCCTTCCAGATCAGCCAGGACCAGATCGCTGTCCTTCTGGACGCTGCCGTTCTTGTCCACCACGGCGACCTCGGCCTTCGGCGCGTTGTCGCCCTGCTTGACCGGGCCGAGGTAGAGCACGCCCCAGCGCTTGTAATCGACCTCGCGGCCCAGGATGCGCTTCAGGTTCGACCAGCTGAGACCCACCTTGAGGGCCGAGTTCTTGAACTGGAGATGCGCGATCTGCGCCGTCCCCAGCGCCTCGCGCTTTTCCTGCGGGTGCTGGAGGATGAGCAGGAAAACGGCGTTGTCGATCGGCTCCACCGCCTCGCAAACGCACAGGTGCTGAGGTTTTAGGCAGGCGGAGCAGGTTTCGGCGTCCATGGTCGGTCTCGGAGGAAAGGGCATCGGGGAAAGCGCGGTGGCGGGGCCTAGTGGCGAGGACTATGGGCCGACCGCCCTTAAAAAGGAACAGACGGCGTTAAAGTTTCCGAAAGAGGTGATCTGGCTCACTCATAGGCCCGTAGCTTGCATGATAGCAATCAGGCACACAGGACGGGGTGGGCCGAGGGCGGTCATAGGACCGCTCCCCGAGGCTCCCCCGACGCTCAGAAGGAGGCCTGCCATGCTGCCCGCTCATTTGGCCGCTCGCTTGCTGGAGCAACGCCGGGCCGAGCAATCGGCGGAGTTCGCCCGCCAGCTTCCGCTCTACGCGGACGACACGCCCTATCCCCTGGACGCGGACGCCGAAGGCGAGGCCGCGCGCAAGGAGCCCGATTGGGCGACCGACTACTGACGCGGTGACGGACATCAGGCGACATCGGCCAGCCGTCCGACCGGAAGGCGCGTGACCGGCTGAGCGGTCGCCGGCGCAGGTGTCGTCCGCTTCGGTGTCGTCGTCACTGTCGTGGCTGCCGCGAGCGCGCCGTCGCGCCATTCCAGCAACCATGCGCCCGGACGGCCGCCTCGGCAGCGCTCCAGCGCCACGGACCAGCGCGGGTCTCCCACGCCGGGTTCCTGCGGCGCGCTGGGGGCGGACGCGACGCGCCAGCGGGTGACCGCCGCGCTTGCGGAAGACCGGCGCGGGCCGAGCTGCAACAGGACTCCGGTCACACCGGAGGACTCGGCGGCGAGTTGCAGTCGCCGGCTCGCCGTCAGGTCCAGCGCGCCGGTCTCCCCCAGCACGGCCGACAGGCGCTTGCAGCGCAAGGCCTCCTCCATGGCCCACAGCGCGTCGGCGTCGCGGGTCGCGCGCACGGCGATCAGCCGGTCCGGCGTCAGCCCGTAGGCGGCCAGCCCGGCGGCGTGCAGGTCGCGCCCGCGCACGATCCAAACCACAGGCCAAACCACAGGCCCCGCAACGCTTCCAAGCCGGGCGAGCAGCCCCGCGGCGAAGGCCGTGCCGGCGCCGGGGTCCTCCGCCGCGACCTCGTGCAGGCAGCCGAGCGGCAACCCTCCCCCCGGCAAGGCCGAATCGAGATCGGGCACGCCGAAGGGCAGTCGGCGCGCGCTGTCCCCGCCCAGCCCCTCGATCTTTTGGATGCGGGCGCGCAGATCGGCAAGCAGCGCGGCGCGGTCCGGAGGGGACTGGCCCGGAGAGGACTGGCCCGGCGGGGACTGGATGGCTGCGGAAGGCTGGACATCGGGCATGACTCGCGTCCGTTCGACAGGTTTATGTTCCTGATATGTTCTAACACGGCCCGCCCGTCCAGAGGAGTCCGGAAAAAACGAAAGGGGCGCCCTTTCGGGCACCCCTTTGCAGATTTCAACAGCGTGGATTGGAACCGATCAGCGGGTCTGCTGGATCGCCGACAGGAGCCAGCGGCCGCCGCGCG
This sequence comes from Azospirillum mesophilum, assembly GCF_053470405.2. Taxonomy (NCBI): domain Bacteria; kingdom Pseudomonadati; phylum Pseudomonadota; class Alphaproteobacteria; order Rhodospirillales; family Azospirillaceae; genus Azospirillum; species Azospirillum mesophilum. The sequence goes on along the minus strand of NZ_JBPXMQ020000001.1, from coordinate 326,553 downwards.
AGCGCGTGAAGGTCCAGATCTCCGTCGCCTCGACCGGGCGGCTCGGATCACCCTCCACCACGCGGTTGGTGACGCGGTCCACCGTCGCGTCGACCAGCGAGAAGCGCATGGCGACGGTGGCGTACTCCATGTTGGCCTCGCGCCACGCCTCGGCCAGGTCGCCCTGGAGCAGGCGGACGTCGGACAGCTTGTTCACCACGCCGCGGCTGCTGTTCTGGGCCAGCTCCTCCGCGAAGTAGGAGACCATCTCCGGCGTCGCGGCGGAACGGAGCGCGGCCAGATCCTCGCGCCCGTAGGCGGTCTGGACGGTGACCAGAGTCTGCTCGAACGCCTCGTAATCGGCCGGGCCGATGCCGACGTCGTCGCGGCCGACGCCCGGACGGGACCCGGACGCGGCGCCACCGCCCACCGGACCGCCATTCAGGGGGCCGCCATTCAGGGGGTTATAGCCGACGTCCGCCGGGTCGCGGTTCAGCGGAGCACCCATCGGGGCACCCTGCGTCGGGCCGGCGTAGGCGGTGCCGGGGCTGCCCATGCTCATGCCCATCGGCCGGGCCGCCCCTTCGGAGCGGTTCCGGAAGAAACGGATGGCGAGGCGGACCAGGAAGACCACCAGCAGGATCTGGAGGATGAAGCCCAGGATGCCGGCAAAGCTGCCCAGCCCGGAGAAGAAGCCGCCGCCGAACAGCAGCCCGCCGATGCCGGCGCCGATCAGGCCGCCCATCAGGCCCGGCAGGAAGCCGCCGCGCGAGAAGAAGCCGCCCGGCTGCGGGGCCGGGGCCGGCGCGCCCATGCCCGGACGCTGCTGCATGCCCGGCGAGGGGGCCGGAGTCATGGAGCGTTCCATCGGCGCGGCCGTGTGGGGGGCCGTGTTGGTGGTGGCCGGAGCCTCGTAGGTGCGCGTGCCGCGGCTGCCCATCGAGCTGCTCTTGCCCGCGCGGGCGTCGGCGGTGCCGGCGGTCAGCGCGACGGCCAGCGCCAGGGCGATGGCGGCAAAGGCGCGAGCCGGAGAGCGAGGCTGAGTGCGGGTGGATCGAGTGGTCTGGGTCATGGCCGTGTTCGGTGAAGCCCTTCCTTGGGGACGACCACACATATGGTGTGGGCGTTGGCCCGTTTTAGAGGGGGTCCCTGCGGTCCGACAACAAAATGTGCAAAAAGCGGGCGAATGGGAAAGGACCGAAACGCAAAGGGCACCCGCCGGGGGTGCCCTCTCATGATGGCTTGTCTTGATGGAGCCCGTCAGGCCGACGCCGCGCGGCCGAGGCGGCCGCCGTGCCGGCGCAGCCCCCAGGCCGCCTGGGCCGGGGCAATGGATGAAGTGGACGGCACCGCCTCCATCGACGACCAGACGCGGCGTCGGACCTCCATCTGCCGGCGGCAGTCGCGCGAGCAGTAGAGCGGCGCCGGGCCGCGGGCCGACGTGCGCTGGAAGGGTTGGCCGCAGCACGCGCAGTACAAAGTTCCCATCAATTCCTCCCAAATCCTGGCCAGTTTTCTTGGCGCCAGTTTTCTTGGCGTATGTCCCGACTTGCCGTCGGGTCTTTGTCGTTGGTGGTCGCATTCTTCGCGCACCAGCCGCCCCCGCGCCAGCGAGCAATCGACATATGGCCGTTCGTTGGCGTGGCTATGGCCAACAAACAGCCCATGAAACTGTTTCATTAATAATGATTTAGGTTCCAAACACACCGGCCGGCGCGGCGTTTCGCCGCAATCCGGCGTGGGCTTGGCTTCACCTTTCGGCCGATAACCCCCACATCCCGGCTCTTACGATTCCAGAGCACCCTTCGGCGCCCTTCGTGTTGATCCCCTGACGAAGCCCCACCGCGAAGACCTGCCGGACAACCGAGAAGAGCCGCGATGAAACTCCCCGCCATCCGAGACTTCCTGGAGAACGAGGCCGCCGCCGGGGTGGCCCTGATGATCGCCTCCGCCGTCGCCCTGGTCTGGGCGAACTCCGCCGCCGCCCCGCTGTACGAGGCGCTGCTGGCCCTGCCGGTGACCGTCACGGCGGGCGGGGTCGGCATCGACAAGCCGCTGATCCTGTGGATCAACGACGGGCTGATGGCGATCTTCTTCCTGGTTGTCGGGCTGGAGATCAAGCGGGAGGTGCTGGCCGGCGAGCTGTCGAACCGCGCCAAGGCCATGCTGCCGGGCATCGCGGCGCTGGGCGGCATGGCGGCGCCGGCGCTGGTCTATGTCTTCTTCAACTGGGGCGACCCGGTGACCCTGCAGGGCTGGGCCATCCCGGCGGCCACCGACATCGCCTTTGCGGTGGGGGTTCTGGCCCTGCTGGGCTCGCGCGTGCCGACGTCCTTGCGCATCTTCCTGCTGGCGCTCGCCATCATGGACGACCTGGGCGCGATCGTGATCATCGCCGCCTTCTACAGCCACGGGATCGTGCCGATGGCGCTGGGCTTCGCCGCCATCGCCGGGCTGGGGCTGTTCTGGATGAACCTGATCGGGGTGCGCAGCCTGACGCCCTACATGCTGCTGGGGCTGGTGCTGTGGGTCTGCGTTCTGAAGTCGGGCGTGCACGCCACGCTGGCCGGCGTGGCCCTGGCCTTCACCATCCCGCTGCGCGCCGACGGCAACGGGGCGGAAGACGGGCACGAGAACGGGCACGAGGATTCCCCCCTGCACCGGCTGGAGCACGCGTTGCACCCCTGGGTGGCCTTCCTGATCCTGCCGGTCTTCGCGCTGGCCAACGCCGGCGTCTCGCTGACCGGCATCACGCCGTCCAGCCTGACCGAGCCGGTGCCGCTGGGCATCGCGCTGGGCCTGTTCCTGGGCAAGCAGGTGGGCGTCCTTCTGGCCTCCGGCCTGGCGATCCGCTTTGGGCTGTCGACCCTGCCGGCCGGGGCGAACTGGGCGCAATTCTACGGCGTGTCGATGCTGACCGGCATCGGCTTCACCATGAGCCTGTTCATCGGCACCCTCGCCTTCCCCGACCCGGAGCATGCGGTGGCGGTGCGGTTGGGCGTGCTGGCGGGCTCCATCGTCTCGGCCCTGTTCGGCTACGCGGTGCTCTACGCCGCCGGGACCGCGCGCGCCGCACGGGTGGCGTCGCCGGCGCGCTAATCGCACTCCGGAGGCATAAGCCGGGAACCGACGCCGCAGCCACGGGTTGTTCGAACACGAAACCATCCGGCAGAGCCTCCAGCCCCCGGTGACAGCCATGACCGCCACCCGCACCCGTCCCGCCGCGCCCGCCTCCGCCCACACACGCGCCTCGGCCGCGTCGCCGGCCATCGACATCGACTTCGGGCGGCTGGAACGATTGCGGTGGCTGACACGGCTGATGGACACCCGCTGGCGCATCCCGGGCACCCGGATCCCCGTCGGGCTCGACGGCATCGCCAGCCTGCTCCCCGTCGTCGGCGACACGGCGACCGCCGTCGTGTCCGCCTACATCATCCTGGAGGCGAGCCGCTTCGGCATCCCAAAGACCCTGCTCGCCCGCATGATCGCGAATGTGGTGCTGGACTGGGCGGGCGGCTCGGTCCCCGTGCTGGGCACCGTCTTCGACATCGCCTTCAAGGCCAACCGCATGAACCTCGACCTGCTGCACAAGCATCTGGAGGACCGCCTGGCCGGGCTGGCGTGAGCCATTCCGGCAAGGCCCACTCCGGCAAGGCACTTGCAGAGTTTCGGTTGTACGCCCCCACAAGAAAACACCGGGAGAGACGTATGACCGTCATTTCCGCCGCCGACCGGCTGAAGGCCGAGGCCGCGATTCAGCGCCCGACGACCAGGGTCTCCGCCGTGTCGGAGTCGTCCTTTTCCGCCATCCTGGCGGACGAGAGCGCCCCCGACGCCCAGAATTCCGCCTTTACGGTCAATATGTTGGGCACCAGCGCCACGGGCGGCGGCGCGCGTGTCACGGGCTTGGCCGAGCTTACCCTGGCAGCGGCCAACGAGGCCGACGCCGCGTCGGCCTGTCCGCCGCCGGTCGCGTCCGACCTCTCCGGATCGGCTGCCGCGGACACCGGCAAACTTTGCCGCCTGGAGAATTTTGCCGGGGTCCTGAAGGAAAAAACTGCCGCCTTCGCCGACACGCTGAACCGCCGCTTCACGCTGGCCGACGTGGACACGCGCATCCCGGTCCAGCTGGACGTCGCGTCCGACGGCAGCGTCACGGTGCGCGGCGACCACCCGGACAAGGCCAAGATCGAACGCCTGTTCGCCGAGGACAAGGACCTCGCCAACCAGTACCGCGAGATCGCCGGCGCCCACGCCTTCAACGCCCACGGCAAGATCGCCATCCGGTACGAGGAAGAGCTGGACGACGCAAAGAGCGACAAGGAGCGGGAGAAGATCTTCCGCAAGTACGAGCGGCTGTTCCAGAGGATCGAGGCGGTCAGCGGGCAGATGACCTTCTCCGGCGGTGACCTGACCAGCGCGGCGGAGGGCATGGCCGCCGCCCTGACGGGGATGCCCAGCTGGGCGATGAGCTAGCGGGGACTGGACGGAGTTTCGCGCAAAAGGATGAGACAAACATTCGCTTGACGTGAGTCAAAGCGTTAGGATCGGGGCTGAACGATCCTCCCCGCCATGAACGCGATCTCCCCCGTGCCCCTCACCGCCACCGCCCCCCGCGCCGCCAGCCTGAACGCCGGCCTGCTCGCCAAGTATGACGGGCTGCGCGTGCCCCGCTACACCAGCTACCCGACCGCGCCGCACTTCACCCCCGCCGTCGGGGCGGAGGTGTACCGCGGCTGGCTGGCCGGGCTGGACACGGCCGCCCACGCGGGCTCGCTGTACCTGCACGTGCCCTTCTGCAAGCAGATGTGCTGGTACTGCGGCTGCCACACCAAGATCGTGGCGCGCTACGCCCCTATCGCGGAGTATCTGGGCCATCTGCGCAAGGAAGTCGGCATGGTCGCCGACATCATCCCCGGCCGGCTGAAGGTGCGGCACATCCATTTCGGCGGCGGCACGCCGACCATGATGGCGCCGGAGGATTTCGAGTCGCTGATCGCCCTGCTGCGCGACCGCTACGACGTGGTGGACGGCGCGGAGATCGCGGTGGAGATCGACCCGCGCACCCTGACCAAGGAAATGGCGGAGGCGCTGGGCCGCGCCGGCGTCAACCGCGCCTCGCTCGGCGTGCAGGACTTCGACGCCGACGTTCAGAGCGCCATCAACCGCCACCAGCCGCGCGAGATGACCGAGCGGACGCTGGAATGGCTGCGCGCCAACGGCATCACCCACGTCAACCTGGACCTGATGTACGGCCTGCCGAAGCAGTCGGTGGAGAGCGTCGCGCGCTCCGCCGAGATCGCGCTGTCCATGAATCCGGACCGGCTGTCGGTCTTCGGCTACGCCCATGTGCCGTGGATGAAGTCGCACCAGAAGAAGATCGACGAATCGGCGCTCGCCGACACGCTCGGCCGGTGGGAGCAGTTCGCGGCCATCGCCGACGTGCTGACCAACGCCGGCTTCCGCCCCATCGGGCTGGACCACTTCGCCAAGCCCGACGACGAGCTGGCCGTGCAGCAGGCCGAGGGCCGGCTGAGCCGCAACTTCCAGGGCTACACCACCGACGACGCCGAGGTGTTGCTGGGCTTCGGCGCGTCCTCCATCGGCGCGCTGCCGCAGGGCTATGTGCAGAACGCCGTGCCCTTCGACCAGTACGCCCAGGCCATTGAATCGGGCAATCTCGCCACCGCCAAGGGGCTGCCTCTCACCGCCGAGGACCGGCTGCGCCGCGACCTGATCGTACGGCTGATGTGCGATCTGGCGGTGGACGTGGGTGCCGTGGCCGAGGCGCACGGGCTGGAAACCGGGGCCTTCGACGCCGACCTCGCCGCCATGGACGATCTGGTGGCCGACGGGGTCGCGGTGGTCGAAGGGCGCCGGGTCTCCGTGCCGGAGTCCGCCCGCCCGCTGATGCGCATCGTGGCGGCGCGCTTCGACACCTACCTGTCCACGGGTGCGGGACGGCACAGCCGGGCGGTGTAACGCACTCACCAAAGCTCCCTCGCCCATTCCCGATGGGCGAGGGGGTAAGTGCCAGCGCTCCCCACCCCCGAGCGCCGCATCCTCTGGCCTTCCGCGCGCAAATCGGCGAAAGTAGTGGTCAAAGAACGCTTTCGCGCAAGCGGGAGGGGCCAGAGGAGGGGGACGAGCACCCATGATCACGCTGTACACCTTCGCCTCGCCGAACGGGCACAAGGCGTCCATCCTGCTGGAAGAGCTGGGGCTGACCTACAAGGTCCACAAGCTCGACCTACTGGCGGGGGACCATCTGCAGCCCGACTATCGGACGATCAGTCCCATCGGCAAGATTCCCGCCATCGTGGAAGACCTGCCCGGCGGCAAGAAGCGCCGGCTGTTCGGATCGGGCGCCATCCTCCTGCACTATGCGGAGCGCACCGGCCGCCTGCTGCCCGAAGGCGTGGACGACCGCGCCGAGGCGATGAGCTGGTTCATGATGGGCATCAGCGACCTCGGCCCCTCGGGCATGAACAAGTTCCGATTCGCGGTCCGGGCGCCGGAAAAGATCCCCTACGCCATCGACGTCTTCAAGGAGGAGCTGGCCCGCTGCTACGCCGCCATGGACGAGCGGCTGGCCGGGGCGGAGCATCTGGCCGGCACCTACTCCATCGCCGACATCGCCTGCTATCCCTTCTTCGCGGTGGCCCTGGCGGCGGACGGCACGCTGGCCGACCGCTTCCCCAACGTGAAGCGCTGGCACGACATGGTGGCGGAACGCCCCGCGGTGAAGCGCGGCATGGCCGTTCCCGCCTGACCGGCCAGGGACCGCAACAGGGACCGTCAGAGACATGCCCATCATCAACCGCATCGCCGAATTCCAGGCGGACATGACCGCGTGGCGGCGCGACATCCACGCCCACCCGGAGCTGGCCTACCAGGAGCACCGCACCGCCGACCTCGTGGCCGAAAAGCTGGCCGGCTGGGGGATTTCGGTGCACCGGGGCCTTGCCGGCACCGGCGTGGTCGGCACGCTGGCCGGCAGCGGTCCGGGCCGCCGCAGCATCGGCCTGCGCGCCGACATGGACGCGCTGCCCATGCCGGAGGCCAACGGCTTCGACCACGCCTCCCGGCACGCCAGGGCCATGCACGCCTGCGGCCACGACGGCCACACCACCATGCTGCTGGGGGCCGCCCGCTATCTGGCGGAGACGCGCAACTTCGACGGCGTGGTCCACTTCATCTTCCAGCCCGCCGAGGAGGGCAAGGGCGGCGGCCGCAGGATGATCGAGGACGGGCTGTTCGAGAAGTTCGACTGCGAGCAGGTCTTCGGCCTGCACAACTGGCCGGAGCTGCCGGCCAACAGCATCGCCGTCCACCCCGGCCCGGTCATGGCGGCGGCCGACCAGTTCACCATCACCATCGAGGGTCACGGCGGCCACGCCGCCATGCCGCACCGGGGCATCGACCCGGTGCTGGTCGCCGCCCACATCATCACGGCGGCGCAGAGCCTCGTCAGCCGCGGCACCGACCCGGCGGACAGCGCCGTCGTCTCCGTCACCTGGGTCGAGGCCGGCACCACCTTCAACGTCATCCCCAACGAGGCGAAGCTGCACGGCACCGTGCGCACCTTCGCCGAGCCGACCCGCGCCCGCATCCGCGAGCAGCTCGGCCGGCTGGCGGAAAGCATCGCCGCCGGCTTCGGCGCGACGGCGACGCTGGAGTACCGGCCCGGCTACCCCGCCACCGTCAACACCGAGCCTCAGGCGCGGCTGGCCGCGGCGGTCGCCGCCAAGGTGGTGGGCGAGGCCAACGTGGCCTGGGCGCCCAATCCGTCCATGGGGGCGGAGGACTTCAGCTACATGCTGCGCGAGCGGCCGGGCGCCTATGTCTGGCTGGGCCACGGCGGGCATGCCAACGATGGACATGGCGGCCCGGCCTGCCGGCTGCACAACCCGCACTACGACTTCAACGACGAGATCCTGACCACGGGCGCCAGCTATTGGGCCACGCTGGTCGAGACCCTCCTGCCCCGGAGCGCCTGACCACATGCGACCGACGACGCCCACCGCCGCCCTGATCGCTTTCGCTATCGCCCTGCCGCTTCTGGGCGCCTGCCAGACGGGTTCGGACCTGCCGACGGCGTCGCGCTCGCTGCTCCCCACCGACGGCACGCCCGGCACCTACTGGCACGGCGACCGCAGCCAGGCCTTCGAGCGGGCCTACGTCGTCGCCCGCAGCCCGCAGGAATGGACGGAACTGTGGTCCCGCATCGGCGAGCCGGCCCCGGTCTCCCTGCCCGACGACCGCATGGCGGTGGCCGTCTTCCTCGGCCCGCGCGACACGGCGGGCTACGGCGTCGCCATCGACAGCGTGCGGCAGGCCGACGGCGAACTCCAGGTCGGCTACCACGAGCGCGTGCCGGGACCGGCCCAGGCCGTCGCCCAGATGCAGACGAGCCCCTACGCGGTGCGCCTGCTGCCGAAGGTGAACGGGACGCCGAAGTTCCAGCGGGAGAAATAGGCGCTGTTGCCCCCACCCTAACCCTCCCCCTCTTCGAGGGAGAGGGGACTGCCGCCGCTTCGCCCAAGTCCCCTCCCCTGCGACAGCAGGGGAGGGTTAGGGAGGGGGCACGCGCATCTACCGCTTCCCCGACGTCCGCGGGTCCAGTGCGTCCTGCAAGCCGTCCCCCAGCAGATTCACCGCGATCACCGTCAGGAAGATCAGCAGCCCCGGCCACACCGCCAGCAAGGGGGCCGTACCGACCATCTCCTGCGCGTTGGTCAGCATGTTGCCCCAGGAGGGCAGCGGCTGCTGGATGCCGAGGCCGAGGAAGCTCAACACCGACTCCAGCAGGATCACGTTGCCCACGGTCAGCGTCGTCGCCACCACGGCGGGGGCCGCGACGTTCGGCAGGATGTGGGCCAGCATGACTCGGCGGCTACCCGCCCCCATGGCGACGGCCGCCAGCACATAGTCGCGCCGCCGCGCCGACAGGGTCGCCCCGCGCACCAGCCGCGCCACCGTCGTCCAGCCGAAGAGGGCGACCAGCACGACGATGCGGATCAGGCTGGCGTCCTCGCTGCCCGCAACCTCCGGCGGGACGCCGAGGCGGATCAGGTCGATGGCACCCAGCACGATCAGCAGCGGCAGCAGGGGCAGCGCGATCAGCCCGTCGGTGAAGCGCATCAGCAGGTCGTCCAGCCGCCCGCCGAAATAGCCCGCCAGCAGCCCGATGCCCGTGCCCAGGATGCCCGAGGCCAGCGCCGCCGCCACACCGACGAACAGCGACACCCGCCCGCCGTAGAGCAGCCGCACCAGCACGTCGCGCCCCAGCTCGTCCGTGCCCAGCGGATGAGCGAACGACGGCGGGCCGAAGCGGTCGAGCAGGCTGACGCCCGTCGCCTCCACCCCCATCCACGTCTCCACCCAGGGGGCGGCCAGCGCGGCGCCGGCCAGGACCAGCAGCAGCAGGGCGCTGCCCAGCGCGAGCTTGTGGCGGGCGAAGCGCCGCAGGAAGGGCAGAAGCCTCACGATTCCCCGCCCTTGAAGGTGATGCGCGGGTCGAGCGCGGCGTAGGCGATGTCGGCCAGCAGGTTGCCGACCAGCGTGGTCAGCGTGGCGAACAGCAGCGCCACCAGCGCGACGTTCAGGTCGTTGCCCATGATGCTGTCGTAGATCAGCTTTCCCATGCCGGGCCAGGCGAACATCGTCTCGGTCACCAGCGCGCCGGAGAACAGGGCGCCGAACTCCAGCGCCACGATGGTGACGATGGGGATCAGCGCGTTGCGCAGCGCGTGGCGCCAGACCACGCGGCGCTCCCCCAGCCCCTTGGCGCGGGCGGTGCGGATGTAGTCCTGCCGCAGTTCCCCCATCATCGCCGCGCGGACGTAGCGCGTGTAGCCGCCGATGCTGGACAGCGTCAGCGACGCCACCGGCAGCACGAGGTAGGGCAGTCGCTCCCACCAACTCTCCCCGCCGACGGGTCCGAGGCCGGAGGCCGGGAACCATTGCAGCTCCACGGCGAACAGCAGGATCAGCAGCAGCGCCAGCCAGAAGGCGGGCACCGAGATGCCGGCGAAGCAGAACAGGTTGATGGCGTTGTCCGCCCAGCCGTGCGGCCGCCGCGCCGCGTAGACGCCCAGCGGCATCGCCACCGCCAGCGTCAGCGCCATGGCCGCCCCCAGCAGCACCAGCGTGTTGCCGAGCCGCGGCCCGAGGATCGACAGCACCGGCTGCGCGTACATCCGCGAGAAGCCGAAGTCGCCGGACAGCGCGGCCAGCAGCCAGTGCCCGTAACGCTCCAGCAGCGGCTTATCGAGCCCGTACAGCGCCTTCAGCCGCGCCGCGTCGGCCGGCGTGGCGCGCGGGTTGCCGGCCAGCATCATGTCCACCGGATCGCCCGGCATCAGCGTCATCAGGACGGTGACCGCAAGGCTCATGAGGAGCAGCACGACGAGCGCCTGGAGCAGGCGCGAGGCGAGGAAGCGGGTCATGCGCACGTTATGGACACGGATGCCCCCTCCCCAACCCTCCCCCGCTTCGCGGGAGAGGGAGTTAAATCACCCTCCACCGCGAAGCGGGGGAGGGAGGGACCCACGAAGTGGGAGGGAGGGGGCACGCAGGGCGCGCGCCTCACCCCTTCGGCTTCCACGTCTCGATCCACAGCGAACTGCTGTCCAGATGCCCGGTCGGGACCACCCCGTCCAGCCATTGCGGCAAAACATACGGATCGGCGCGGAAGAACAGGGGCAGGTTCGGCAGGTCCTGGGCGTAGATGGTCTGCATCTTCGCCCACAGGGCGCGGTTGGCGTCGGGCTCGCAGACGTGTTCCAGGTCTTCCAGGACCTTGTCCATCTCCGGGTTCTTGTAGCCGGTGTAGTTCTGGCCGGCCCAATTGTTGGCCTCCGTCGGGATCATGCTGGAATGCAGGATGGTGCGGGGGATGTTCTCCGGCGCGCTGACCCAGGCGAACAGCGCCATGGACTTGAAGCGGCGCTTTTCCAGCGTGTCGCCGAACAGGACGCGCGGCGGCTCGTTGACGATGCGCACCTCGACGCCGGCCTGCCGCCATTGCGCCTGGAGCACCTGCTCCAGCACCTCGCGGGAGCGGTTGCCGGCGGTCGTCATGATCTCCAGCGACAGGCGCTCCCCCTTGGCGTTGTGGCGCACGCCGGCGCGGCGCTCGCTCCAGCCGGCCTCGTCCAGCAGCTTCGCCGCCTGGGCGGGGTCGTAGGGGTAGGTCGGGTAGCCCGGCGCGTGCACGCGGTCGAGCGGGCTGATCTCATTGTGGGCGACCGGCTGGCGCCCGTCGTAGAGCTGCTTGGAGATCGCCTCGCGGTCGATGGCGTAGAGCAGCGCCTTGCGCACCCGCACGTCGGCCAGCGCCGGGTTGTCGAGGTTCAGCTCCACATGCTCGAAGAACAGGCCGGGCTTGTAGACCACGTTGAAACGCCCGCCGTGCCGCTTCTCGAAGGCCAGCACCTGATCCAGCGGCAGGCCCGTCTCCCCCGGCACCATGTCGACCTGCCCGGCCAGCAGGTTGGCCTCCAGCGCGGAGGTGTTCTCGATGGCCTTGACGATCACGCGCTTGAAGGCCGGCTTCGGTCCCCACCAGGTCGGGTTCTGTTCCAGCACCACATGGCTGCCCGGTTCCACCTGCGCGATGCGGTAGGGGCCGAAATAGAGGCCGGGGTTGGTGGTGTCCGTCTCGTATTTGGATCGGGTGCGGTAGTTGGCCGGGTCCGCGTCGAACACCGGCTTTTCGAGGTGGGAGGGCAGGATCTCGAAATCGTTGATCTCGGCGTAGGTGCAGACCGGCTTGTCGCGGTGGATGGTGAAGGTGCGTTCGTCTTTCACGTCGATGGCGACGATGTCGCGCGCGAACAGGTCGGCGTTGGCGTAGCCGCTCTGCGGGTGCTTGCCGACGGTCCAGGTGAACAGCACGTCCTCGGTCGTCACCGGCTTGCCGTCGCCCCAGGTGGCCTTGGGGTTGATGGTGTAGGTGACCTTGATGCCCTGCTTGCCGTCGGGCCGGGTCTCATACTCCGCCGTGCCCTTGTCCAGCGCGGGCAGATCCGTGCAGAGCATGCAGGTCAGCCGCCAGTCGGCGTTGTAGGCGGTGAAGGGCCGGCGGGCCATGGACAGGATGTAGGCCTTGGCCGACATCGCCTCCACCGACGGGTGCCAGTTGGACGGGAACTGGGTCAGGCCGATCACCAACTCATCCTTCGCTGCCAGCGCGGGTGAAGCGGCCAAGGTTCCCACCAGCATCAGCGCGGCCAGTCCGGTTCGCATCGCGGCGTCGTCTCCCATCCACCAAGTCCCATTTACCCAGGTCTCGCTTCCGAACTATGGGGAGCGGCGGGCTTCCGGTCCAGCGCCGAACCGCTTGACGGGAAAGCCGTGCGGGTGTTTGTGCATTTCCCATACGCAACCGAATGGCCATACGCAACCAAATGGATGGGGAGCCTTCCAAGCCCATGCCCGGCACCGTGACCCTGACGCGCGAGGGCGTCGTCGCCACCCTGACGCTCAGCAACCCGGACAAGCTGAACGCCTTCGACAAGCCGATGTGGCACGCGCTGATCCCGCTGCTGCGGCAGCTTGGCGCCGACGACTCGGTGCGCGCGGTGGTGCTGCGCGGAGCCGGCGGGCGCGCCTTCAGCCCCGGTGCCGACATCTCCGAGTTCGAGACGGAGCGCAACAGCCCCGAACAGGGCGCCGACTACGGCGTGCTGATGGACGAAGGGCTGAACCTGCTGCGCGAGCTGCCGCACCCGACGCTGGCGGCGATTCAGGGGGCCTGCTGCGGCATCGGCTTGGCGGTGGCGCTGGCCTGCGACCTGCGGGTCTGCACCGACAACAGCCGCTTCGGCGTGCCGGTCAGCCGGCTCGGCATCTCCATGGCCCTGCCGGAACTGAAGCTGGTCTACGACATCGCCGGCGGGCCGGCGGCGCTGGAAATCCTGCTGGAAGGCCGCGTGTTCGGCGCGGCGGAGGCCAAGGACAAGCGCCTCGTCCACCGCATCGTGACGGAGGCCGAGTTCGAGGGCGAGGTCGCCGCGACCTGCGAGCGCATCGCCGGCGGCGCCCCGCTGGCCGCCCGCCTGCACAAGCAGTTCGTCCGCCGCCTCGCCGACCCGACCCCGCTGAGCGAGGATGAGATCGCCGAATGCTACCACTGCTTCGGCACGGAAGACTTCCGCGAGGGCTACCGGGCGTTCCTGGAGAAGCGCAAGCCGGAGTTCCGGGGGCGGTGAGTTCCGACGCGGTGCCCCCTCCCTTCCCACGGCTTCGCCGCGGGCCCCTTCCCTCCCCCGCTTCGCGGGAGAGGGAGTTTTAGGGCAAATCGGCGGCAGTCCCCTCCCCTGCGAAGCGGGGGAGGGTTAGGGAGGGGGCACCGCGGCCGAACTCCCGCGCGCATGCCTGGGTTCCCCCGAAAGCGGTGGTCCCGTTTTCCGGAACGCCCAGATTGAGAGCGTCCCCACCGCTCCGCTCCCCGCCATGCCCCGTGCCCTCCGCCTCGTTCCCTTCATCGTTGCCTGCGCCTTGTTCATGGAGAATCTGGACGCGACGGTGATCGCCACCGCGCTGCCCCAGATCGCGCGTTCGTTGGGCGAGGATCCGCTGCGGCTCAGCCTCGCCATGACCTCCTACATGCTGGCGCTGGCGGTGTTCCTGCCGGTCAGCGGCTGGGCGGCGGACCGCTACGGCGCGCGCACGATCTTCGCCTCCGCCATCGCGGTGTTCACGGTGGGGTCGGTGCTGTGCGGGTTGTCGAACGGCCTGTTCGAGCTGGTCGCCGCCCGCGTGGTGCAGGGCATGGGCGGTGCCATGATGGTGCCGGTCGGGCGGCTGATCCTGCTGAAGACCGTGCCGAAGGACCGGCTGGTCGGCGCCATGGCGCAGATGACCATCCCGGCGCTGGTCGGACCGGCGTTGGGGCCTCTGGTCGGCGGCTTCATCGCCACCTACGCCTCCTGGCGCTGGATCTTCTTCATCAACGTGCCCATCGGCCTGATCGGCATCGCCCTCGTGCTCGCCCTGATCCCGAACGTGCGGGAGGAGGAAATCGACCCCTTCGACGGCCGGGGCTTCGCCTTCAGCGCGATGGCGCTGGCCGCGCTGATGTTCGGGCTGGAGAATGTCGGGCGCACCGTGATGCCGCCCGCCGCCGTCGCCGGGGTGCTGGCGGTCGGGGTGGTGGCCGGCGGACTGTACCTGCGCCACGCCCGCCGGGTAGCGCGGCCGGTGCTGGACCCCAGCCTGTTCCGGCTGCCGACCTATGGGGCTTCGATCCTCGGCGGCACGCTGTTCCGCATCGGCATCGGGGCGGTGCCCTTCCTGATGCCGCTGCTGCTCCAGGTCGGGTTCGGTCGCACGCCCTTCGAATCGGGCGCGCTGACCTTCGCCGGGGCGGTCGGGGCTCTGACCATGAAGACGCTGGCCGGGCCGATCCTGCGCCGGATGGGTTTTCGCCGGGTGCTGATCGGCAACGCGCTGCTGAGCGGCGCGATCCTGATGAGCTACGCGGCCTTCCGGCCGGAGACGGCGCACTGGGTCATCCTGGGCGCGCTGCTGGCCGGGGGCTTCTTCCGCTCGCTCCAGTTCACCGGGCTGAACAGCCTCGCCTACGCCGAAGTGCCTCCGCCACGGCTGAGCCGGGCCAACACGCTGTCCAGCGTGATGCAGCAGATCTCGCTGAGCCTCGGCGTGGCGGTGGGCGCGCTGGTGTTGCACCTGACGCAGGTTTTCGCCGGCGGTGCCGCGCTGGCCCCGGTGGACTTCGTCCCGGCCTTCCTGACCGTGGGGGCGATGGCCTGCGTGTCGGCCCTGTTCTTCGTGCCGCTGCCGCCCGACGCGGGCGCCGAGATCAGCGGGCACCGGGACAGGACACAGCTGGCGCGGGCGAAAGAGGTGCCGCAGGCGATCGAAGCGGCGGATTGACCGTCCCGGCTGTTGTTCCCGGCACCCCCCACCGGAGAAACCCGCCGGAGAAACCGCCATGGCACCGACGCAGCACGAGAAAGACGCCGACACGCCCACCTTCGCCAACGACCGGGACGGTCTCCAGGCGCCGTCCATCGAGACGACGCCCGGCACCATCCCCCAGACTCCCCTGCCCGGCCGCGCGCCGTCGCGGCCCGAAGCGAAGCGCAACAGCGAAGTGGGGACGGACGATACGAAGGCCGGCAAGACGCCCGGCGGAGAAGACCGATCCTGAGTCGCCGGCCGGCCCCTCCTGATTATCGGAAAGAACGGTGCAAATCCCCGCCGGCCACACCATTGAGCAGTTGCAGGACAGGTCAATCCATACAAAAAGCCGAAAAGAAACGTGCGATCTTGGTCGCACGATCGAAAATTCTTACCAAGCTTGGCTCTTTTTCGTGCCGATGGCCTGTGGTTGGGCGTGCGTTCGTCGCGCGTACCCGGTATAAACATGCATGTCGGCCATGCGCCGACAATAAAGAACAAACGGGAGGCTCCCCGCCAATGTCGCGGGTGGCAGGACAGGCATGATGGACTGGGACAAGCTTCGGGTCTTCCACGCCGTGGCCGAGGCTGGAAGCTTCACGCACGCCGGCGAGACGTTGAATTTGAGCCAATCGGCGGTCAGCCGCCAGATCAGCGCGCTTGAGGAAAGCCTCGGGGTGCCGCTGTTCCATCGGCACGCACGCGGCCTGATCCTGACGGAACAGGGCGAACTGCTGCACCGGACGGCGCGCGACGTCTTTGCCAAGCTGTCGATGACCGAAGCGATGCTGACCGAAAGCCGGGAGCATCCAAAGGGACCGTTGCGCGTCACCACCACGGTGGCGTTCGGCTCCAGCTGGCTGACGCCGCGCATCAACGAATTCCTGCAGATCTATCCCGATATCCAGCTGACGCTGCTGATCGACGACGACGAGCTGGACCTGGCCATGCGCGAGGCGGACATCGCCATCCGCATGAACACGCCGCGCCAGCCCGACCTGATCCAGCGCCATCTGATGTCGGTGCACTTCCACCTCTACGCGCACCCGAGCTATCTGAAGAAGCGCGGCGCGCCGAAGGTGGCGGCCGACCTGGACAACCATGACGTCATCGCCTACCCGCCGGACGTGCGTGCGCCCATCGCCAACGTGAACTGGATCACCGAGGTGGGCGACCCGGCCCCGGGGGCGCGCAAGCCGGTCCTGCAGGTCAACAGCATGTACGCCATCTACCGCGCGGTGGAGAGCGGCCTGGGCATCGCCGCCCTGCCCGATTACCTCGTGGACGGCACGAAGGAACTGACCCGCGTCCTGCCGGACATCGACGGTCCGAAGGTCGACGCCTATTTCGTCTATGCCGAGGAACTGCGCCATTCCAAGCGCATCGCGGTGTTCCGCGACTTCCTCGTCAAGAAGGTGGCCGAGTCCGCCTTCTGATCCGGCCCCCTTTCGGCCGAACGACAAGAGCCCAGAAAGAA
The DNA here is from genome assembly GCF_053470405.2 of Azospirillum mesophilum. NCBI lineage: Bacteria > Pseudomonadati > Pseudomonadota > Alphaproteobacteria > Rhodospirillales > Azospirillaceae > Azospirillum > Azospirillum mesophilum. Next base: position 310,166 of record NZ_JBPXMQ020000001.1, on the reverse strand, counting down.
TGCATTGCAAGCCCGCTGCCGCACCGGCGGCGGGCGCATGCTTCTTTGGCATCATCACGCTCAAAGCGGGATTAGACCGTTTGATTTCAAGCACTTGCAAGCCATGCGGATATCGCATGGCCGATTGGGCGAATTGATGATGGAAAGATTTGGGCAGAATGGTCAAAACTTGGGCGTTGGATGTTGCGCCGCAGCATCCGGCGTTTCGTCCCGGAAGCACGCTTCCGGGGTTGGGTCTTCGGACCCAGCGTCTCCCAGACGTGAAGCCTCCCTGTTCAACTCGCCGCCAGCCGCAAGGCTTGGCGGCGGATTTTTTTGTGGGGCACGCCTGGGATCACCGGGCCGACAGCACGGCCAGGGATAAAGCGCTGCCCGGAGCATTGGCCAAGGGCGTCGGCGTGGCCGCCATGGCTGCCATTGGGCCTGAACCTTCCAGCGGGACGTTGCGGTCGCACCACGCGGTTGCGGCGCAGTGAGCGCCGGCCGCCATGGCCGCAATCACCAGAAACGAAATCGCCACGTCGCGCATTCCGCCCAACCCGCAGTTCCGTTATGTCGATTAGGGCATATTGGTCCTGATAATTTTTATTCCGCAACCGCGCCGATCGACGGAACGGGCCGCCCCTTCGAAGGGAGCGGCCGGGCCTGCCCTTCACCGTTCCCGTCACCCCCGGTCCGTTGGGCGGCGAAGATCGGGGCGCGCCTCAGTCCACGACCTTGATGTCCTTGGGCCGGCTCACCTCGGTCGGGAGATGGCTGGCCGAGAGAACCCTCTGGTAGCTGCCGCTGGTCTGGACCATCACGCGCTGGCCCGGGCCGAACACCGGATCGCCCGGCGCCTGGTCCTGCGCGATGGTGATGGTCTGGCCGCTGGCGAGCGTGACCACATACTCGATGCCGGTGCGGTCCGATATGGCCTGCTCGGCCGCCGCGCCGGCGAGCCCGCCCACCACGGCACCGCCGAAGATGGCCGCCACGTTGCCCGTGCCGCGCCCGACGTTGGACATGGCGAGGCCGCCGGCGCCCGCGCCGATCACGCCGCCCGCCCCCGTGTTCTGCCCGCGGATGTCCACGGGGCGGGATGCCAGCACCGTCCCGAAGGCGACCGACGTCGTCTGGCCGACGTCCCGATAGCCGTACCGGCTCTGCCCCTGCGTCGCGCAGGCGCCCAGCGACAGCATGGACGCGACCAGAGCGGCGGCGGCCAGCGGTCGCCGTCTTCCCAATGCCGAAAGCCTCATGTCATCCCCGCACAGTCGAAAAGAAGAAGGCCAAGCGCGGCTTCCATCTCGCGACTGTGCGCGGGCAATCGCCCCCCTTCCACGGCGCGATCGCACAGACGATTGCACAGAAGACGTGTGGACGGGTCCTCCGCCGGGTTACCAGCGATGGCGGAACGGTCCGGGATCGCCGCCGGAGGACCAGCCGGAACGGCCCCAGCCCTCATCCCGCCCCTCACCCCAATGGTGGTGATGGTGCCGCTCCGGACCGTCCCAGGAGCGGTAGCGCGGCTCCGGCCCCCAATAGGGACGGGCGTAGACCGGCGGCACGTACACGGGCGGTGGCACGGGGCGTGGGCGCGGTACGACGATGACGGTGCTGCCGGGCGGCGGCACAACCACTCCCGGCCCATTCGACCAGTAACCGCGGTCGCCGTGCGCCGCCGCACCAGTGGGCACCAGGGCGAGGGCCAGTCCGCAGGACAGGATCAGGGCCGTCAGGACACGAGACAGCGCACGCATCGTCCGCTCTCCTCAACACCGCAAGGTCGTGTCGCGGGCATCGCGACACCACCACGAACGTGCGGCGGCGCCGAATTATTCCCGGATCGGACGAAGCGGCGGTGGGAGGGACGGAGGGGAGACGGCGCCCCCCTCGATCCACGGAACGAACCGTCAGTGGCTCATCAGCACCGGTACGGTCATGTGCTGGAGCATGTAGCGGGTCATGCCGCCCAGCACCTGCTCCCGCAGGCGGGAACGCCCGTAGGCGCCCATCACCACCAGATCGCAGGACTCGTCGGCGACGGCGTTCAGCAGGGCGTCGCCGGGCTCCACCTGGTCGGTGGTGACGTGCGCGGCCTCGACGCGGCAGCCGTGGCGGGAAAGATGCTTGGCGATGTCGGCACCAGGCTCGTCGCCGATGCCGGCGCGGCCGGTCTTCGGGTTCACCGCCATCAGCAGGACACGCTTGGCCGCTTCCAGCAGCGGCATGGCGTCCGCGACGGCGCGCGCCGCCTCGGCGCTGCCGTTCCAGCCGACCAGCACGCGCTCCCCAAGCTTGGAGAAGCCGCCGGCGTAGGGAACCACCAGCAGCGGGCGCCCGCACTCGAACACCAGATCCTGCGGCAGGACGACCGCATGCTCGCGGTCGCGGTGCGGGTCCACCTGCCCGACGACCACGAGGTCGGCGTAGCGGCCGTGCAGCGCCGCGGCGTCCGTCGGGTTGCCGCGCACCGAACGCCATTCCGACCGGTCGGTCAGGCCGTGGCGGCGCACCGCCTCGTTGAACAGCGCCTCGGCCTTGGCGGCTTGCGTCTCGGCGAAGCGGCGCTGGTTGTCCCGAACCTCTTCCGGCAGTTCGGTCTCGATGTAGCCGGGGAGCACGACGGGAACGACGGCGTACAGCCCGGTGAGGTGCCCGTCGTTGCGGGCGGCGAACTGGGCGGCAAGGTCGATGCGCGCGGCCGAGGCCGGCGTGTCGTCGACCACCACCAGCAGATCTTTGAATGCCATGGCGATTCTCCCTGGTGCGCGCGGGGGGCTAGGTCATTGGTCGGGCCCACCACTCGCGCGAGGGTCGAAATTATAGCCGGCACGCGGCCGTATGACGATGATCAGATTGGAGGACGCAGGCATGCCGTCTCAGCGCTTCCAGGTGGAATCGGTGCCTCCGCGCAGCGCAACGAAAACGGCTTTTATCAGGAACTTCAACAACCTTCCTGCGCATGAATACCGGGGCATGAAAGCCCCCGCCATGCTGCGGCAATAGACGCCCGGTGCAAATTGCCGCTTCCCGTGGCTTTGGTTTTGACGCGTGGGCGATGTTTCGCGTAAGTGTTGGCCGTCGTTTAATCAAGGTGCCCCGACCTTTCCCGCCCATGACGCCGGATCCTCAAATCGTCGCGCTGGCCGCCGCCCTTTCCGGCACCGAATCCGGGGCTCCGGCGCTGGACACCTTGCGCCAAACGCTCGACCTGATGCCGGTCATGATCGGCCTGCTCGACCGCGATCGCCGGCACGTCTACGCGAACCGGCCCTATCTTGAGCGTATGGGGCGCACGCTGGAGGGCATCGTCGGCACGACCGTCGGCGACCTGCTGGGCGCCGACACGCTGCGCACCACCAAGGATGCGGCGGAGCGCGCGCTGAACGGCGAGGTCGTGCAGACGGAAGGCTGGCTGCCGTGCCCCGGCGGCGGGAACGACTACATCGTGCGGACGCACGCGCCCTACCGCACGCCGGACGGCCGCGTCGCCGGCTATTTCGTCATCATGCAGAACATGACGGACCGGCGGCGGACCCAGGACGACCTGTTCCGGCTCGCCTACTACGACCCGGTGACGGGGCTGGCGAACCGCATGCTGCTGGTCAAGCACATGACCGACTTCCACGGCATGGGCGAACCGTTCACGCTGGTGATCGTGGACTTCGACCGCTTCGTGGACATCCGCACCAGCCTGGGCCAGGGCTTCGCCAACGAAATCCTGACCGACGTCGCGACGAAGCTCAGCAACGAGGCCGGCTCCGCCGACCTGATCGCGCGCATCAGCGACCACGCCTTCGCCCTGCTGATCGGCGGCGACTGCGAGCCGAACTCCATCGAGCACCGGCTGGAGGTCATCGCCGGGCTGGTGCGCTCGGCCAAGTCCAGTTCCGGCGCGTCGGTGTTCCTGTCCGCCAGCATCGGCGTCGCCCGCTCCTCCGACGCGCATGAGCGACCGGAGGACGTGCTGCGCGACGCGGAGATCGCCACCGGCCGCGCCCGCGAGCAGGGCGGCGGACGCCACGCCTGGTTCGACGCGGGCATGCACACCCGCGTCGTGGAGCAGGTGCGGCTGGAGCATGACCTGCGCCGCGCGCTGGAACGCGGGGAGGAGCTGTGGGTCGCCTACCAGCCCATCGTGGAGATGGTGACGGGCGGGCTGGCCGGCTTCGAGGCGCTGGTGCGCTGGAACCATCCGGAGCGCGGCAACATCCCGCCGGGCGTCTTCATCCCCATCGCGGAGAGCACCGGCCTGATCGTGGCGCTGGGCGCCTGGGTGCTGCGCGAGGCGTGCAAGCAGATCGCCGACTGGCAGGACAAGCGCCTGCCCGGCTCCGCCACGCTGTTCATGAGCGTGAACCTCTCCACCCGCCAGTTGAACGACCCGGACGTGGTCTCGCTGGTGCGCGACGTGCTGCGCGAGACGGGGGCCGAGCCCTCCTGGATCAAGCTGGAGATCACCGAAAGCGCCGTGATGGAAAAGGCCGAGCAGGCGATCCGCCTGCTGCAGAGCCTGCGCGGCCTGGGCATCAAGATGTCCATCGACGATTTCGGCACCGGCTATTCGTCGCTGTCCTACCTGCACAAGCTGCCCATCGACAGCCTGAAGGTGGACCGCTCCTTCGTCATGGCCATGCACCATTCGGAGGAAAACCGCGCCATCGTCCGCATCATCATGGACCTGGCGCGCCTGCTGGGCTTCGACGTGATCGCCGAAGGCATCGAGACGAGCGCCGACGCCAACCTGCTGCGGGCGCTCGCCTGCGATTACGGGCAGGGCTACCACTTCGCCCGGCCCATGCCCGCCGCCGACGTCGAAAAGCTGGTCGGCGCCGAGCATCTGCCCTGGCAGGAGCCGCGGTAAGCGCCGGATTTCTTGAAAATTTGCGGCGCCGCCGACAACGTTACGATCTGACCATCAGTAACACGGCAAATAATACGGCGCATTCAAACCTTCAGCCTCAAACGCCGCCTTAACCGCAGGGCGTTCCAGCACGCGGGCGAGGTATGGTCCGAGGTTCGGCAGGGAGCGCGCCGGCTTGGCCATGAAGCGCGTCCAGCGCGCCAACACGAACAGATACGGGTCTACAACACTGTAGCGGTCACCCAAAAACCACATCTTGCCACCCAATTCCCGGTCCAGCAGCGTGAACTGGTCGAACAGACGCGCCTCGGCCATAGCCTTCACCATCGCTTGGGGGGCTTCCCCCTCCACGTAACGCTCGGGGTAGAAGTAGACAAGCATGTCGGCCTGCACGGTGTTGGTCAGGTAGACCAGCCACTTATAAAAATGTGCGCGCTCCGCCGTGCCCACCGCGGGCGCGAGACCGACTGCCGGGTAGGAATCGGCCAGATGCAGACAGATCGCCGCCGTCTCAAACAAGACGAGGTCGCCATCCACCAGCGTCGGCACGCGGCCATTGGGATTCAGGCGCAGATAGTCATCCGACTTGTGCTCAGCCTTCTCGCGGCTCAGCAACTTCAGATCGAAAGAGAGCCCGATCTCACGCAACAGAATGTGAGGCGCTAGGGCGGCAGTACTCGGTATACCATATAGCGTGATCATCTTTTTCCCTTACATTTTGGCGTCCTGTCCCGCATACACCCACGCCAACCCAGACGTCCAGAAGCCACCGCGTTGCGCATACCCGAGGTGTCCCGTCTACGGGTTTGTCGTCATCGCCCGTTCTGCGTATGATCGGACTCGCTGTTTAAGATTTCGAACACGGCAGCGAAACCGGGAAGGGCAAACATGACCGAAAACGGCAACACGGCTTTGGGTAACTCGGCGGCAAGCCGCGACAAGGCGTATTTTCTGCACCCCTACACCAACCTGCACGCGCACGAGACCCAGGGTCCGCTGATCATCGAGCGCGGCGAGGGCGTGCGCGTCTTCGACGACAGCGGCAAGGAATACATCGAGGGGCTGGCCAGCCTGTGGTGCGTGTCGCTGGGCTGGGGCGAGGATCGGCTGGTCGAGGCCGCGGCCACGCAGATGCGCAAGCTGCCGACCTACCACGTTTTCGGCCACAAGAGCCACGAACCGGGCATCGATCTGGCGGAGCGGCTGATCAAGCTGGCGCCTGTGCCAATGTCCAAGGTGTTCTTCGCCAATTCGGGGTCGGAGGCGAACGACACGGTCATCAAGCTGCTGTGGTACTACAACAACGCGCTCGGCCGGCCGGAAAAGAAGAAGATCCTGTCGCGCGTGAAGGCCTATCACGGCGTCACCGTGGCGACGGCCAGCCTGACGGGCCTGCCGAACAACCACCGCGACTTCGACCTGCCCATCGCGCGCATCCTGCACGCCGACTGCCCGCACCACTACCGCTTCGCCGAGCCGGGCGAGAGCGAGGAGGAGTTCGCCACCCGCCTCGCCGAAAGCCTGGAAAAGCTGATCCTGGCGGAGGGGCCGGACACCATCGCCGCCATGTTCGCCGAGCCGGTCATGGGTGCGGGCGGCGTCATCGTTCCGCCGGCCACCTATTTCCCGAAGATCCAGGCGGTCCTGAAGAAGTACGACATCCTTCTGGTCGCCGACGAGGTGATCTGCGGCTTTGGCCGCACCGGCAACTTCTGGGGCAGCCAGACCATGGGGATGGAGCCGGACATCCTGACCTGCGCCAAGCAGCTGTCGTCGGGCTACCTGCCGATCTCCGCGGTCATGGTGACCGACAGGATCTACCGGGCCTGTGTGGACGAGAGCAAAAAGATCGGCACCTTCGGCCACGGCTACACCTACTCCGCGCACCCCGTCGCGGCGGCGGTCGCCATCGAGACGCTGAAGATTTATGAGGAGCGCGACATCGTCAGCCACGTCCGCGCCGTCGCGCCGCGCTTCCAGCGCCGGCTGAAGGCGCTGGCCGAGCACCCGCTGGTCGGCGAGGCGCGCGGCGCCGGCCTGATCGGCGCCATCGAGCTGGTGGCCGACAAGGCGACCAAGGCCCCCTTCGAGCCCGTGGGCCGCGCCGGTGCCATCGTGAACACGCTGGCCCAGGAGAACGGCCTGATCACCCGCGCCATGGGCGACAGCCTCGCGCTCTGCCCGCCGCTGGTCATCGGAGAGGCCGACATCGACGCCATCTTCGACCGCCTGACCAAGGCGCTGGACGCTGCGGCGCCGACCCTGCGCGGGTAACGGCAGACACGACAGGGCCGCCGTCCGCCCACCGGCGGGGGTGGCCCTTTTCGTTGGTTCTGTACGGTCAGGCGCGGGTGGTGTCGATCGCCATCGGCGACGCGACGATGCCCGCCGTCCGTGCGTCCCGGGCCAGCGACTCGGCGCTGGGCCACGTCATGCGCCCGTTCACCTCGACCAACCGCCCGTGATGCACAGCGACGTAACAGCCGAGACTGGCCATGTGGATGACGCGGGCCAGACGTTCCGGCTCCGGCGCGGGAGCGGACGCCATCGGCACAATTCGCAAGTCGGGCCGCAAGTCCGGCCGCACGCGCCGGTGGTCCGGCGTCTCGCCGGCATGCACGTCCCTGCCGCGCTCCGGACCGGACGCCTGCCGGACCGGCACGCTGTTCGCTCTCATGACCGCACTCATGGCGTGTCCTCCACAACGAAGACCCATGATGATGGTGACAGCGATCACTAAGATGCGTCCATAAGCTTATCCGCGTATAGAAAAGGCTGAATGCAGCTCTATTCCATCAGAGGAAGACAAGCCGATCACCTTTTCATAATTTAGATTTCCTTTGGGAAACGCTTTGTTGCAGCCATGAAAAATGGCTCTTCGGGATTAGCCTTCGCGTGCGAGCCCAAGATCGAAAGGAACACGGCTGAGTTGCGCGTTCGGCCATGGACGGGCGGCGACGAAGGGGGAATGGTGCCCCCGGACCGCGACGGGCGGCGCGGAATTCGGTTGTCTTCGCCGCCATCCTTTGACTTCAATCAATGCCCGGTGGCAAGACGGCACCGATCATGCCATCTTTCCAAGGTGCTAGAGCCAAGGGCGAGGATCCGCCGGCCGGCCAGGCACCCCGACCCCTTCGGATGACCGCGAACGGAAGCGCGCGATGGATTACGAGAGCTTTTTCCGCACCCAGATCGCGACCCTCAAGCAGGATGGCCGCTACCGGGTTTTCGCCGACCTGGAACGCCATGCGGGGAATTTTCCGAAGGCGACCTACCGCGACGGCTCCGGCCGGGAGCGCGAGGTGACGGTGTGGTGCTCCAACGACTATCTCGGCATGGGCCAGAACCCCGCCGTGCTGAAGGCCATGCACGACGCCATCGACGGTGTCGGCGCCGGGGCCGGTGGCACGCGCAACATCTCCGGCACCAACCACTACCATGTGCTGCTGGAGCGTGAGTTGGCCGACCTGCACGGCAAGGAGGCGGCGCTGCTGTTCACCTCCGGCTACGTGTCGAACGACGCCACGCTGGGCACGCTGGGCAAGATCCTGCCGAACTGCGTGATCCTGTCCGACGCGCTGAACCACAACTCGATGATCACCGGCATCCGCAACTCGGGCGCCGAAAAGCACATCTTCCGCCACAACGACCCCAAGCACCTGGACGAGCTGCTCTCCCAGATCGCCCCGAACCGGCCCAAGGTCGTGGCCTTCGAGAGCGTCTATTCCATGGACGGCGACATCGCCCCCATCCACGATCTCTGCGACGTCGCGGAGAAGCATGGGGCGATGACCTACCTGGACGAGGTGCACGCGGTCGGCATGTACGGCCCGCGCGGCGGCGGCGTGGCCGAGCGCGACGGCGCCATGGACCGCCTGACCATCATCGAGGGCACGCTGGGCAAGGCCTTCGGCGTGCAGGGCGGCTACATCACCGGCTCGACCGCGCTGGTGGACTGCATCCGCAGCTTCGCCGCGGGCTTCATCTTCTCCACCTCGCTGTCGCCGGTTCTGGCGGCCGGCGCGCTGGCGAGCATCCGCTACCTGAAGTCCAGCCAGACCGAACGCGACCGCCACCAGGAGCGCGCGGCCACCCTGAAGCGCCTGCTGTCGGATGCCGGGCTGCCGGTCCTGCCGTCGGTCAGCCACATCGTGCCGGTGATGGTCGGCGACGCCCACCGCTGCAAGCGCGCCTCGGACGAGTTGATGGAGCGGCACAACATCTATGTGCAGCCGATCAACTACCCCACCGTGCCCCGCGGCACGGAGCGCCTGCGCTTCACCCCCACCCCGTTGCACAGCGACGCCGAGATGGCCCGCCTCGTGGACGCCCTTCTCGACGTGTGGAGCCGCCTGGACCTGCGTCTGGCGGCGTGACGATCCCAAAAAGCCCTTCAAACACTACGGGATGCAAAGTTTTCGCAAGCACGGTAAGTGCCTGAGTGGCTTGTCGAAAGCCCCTCTCCCTTGAGGGAGAGGGGTTGGGGTGAGGGTGGCGGGCCAGCGTCGCTGGCTCTCGGCGAATGCCAAGGCATTCGCCTGACGCCGTCAGCGGGAACGTAGTTCCCGCGAGAGGCCGGAAGCTAATTTTTCCGCCCTACCGGGCGTAACGACCCCTCATCCCAACCCTTCTCCCCCAAGGCGAGAAGGGCTTTTTCTTTGCTGCATGGACTGTTACGCAAAGAAATCCAGCAGGGCCTTGGCGGTTTCCTCCGGCGCCTCTTCGGGGATGAAGTGGCCGGCGGGGAGCGCGCGCCCTTGGATGCCGGGGGCGTAGGCGCGCCAGATGCCCAGCGGGTCGTCGTAGAGGCGCCCCACCGCACTGTTGCGCCCCCACAGGACCAGCGACGGGCAGGTCACCAGACGGCCGGCGGCGCGGTCCTCGCGGTCGTGGTCCTGGTCGATGGACGCGGCGGCGCGGTAGTCCTCGCACATGGCGTGGACGGCGGCGGGATCGCGGAAGGCGGTCTGGTAGGCGGCGATGGCCTCCGGGTCGAAGACCTCGGCGGTGCTGCCGATGGAGCCCAGCACGCGGCGCAGGTAATAATCCGGATCCAGCCCGATCAGGTGCTCCGGCAGGCCGCCCGGCTGGATCAGGAAGAACCAGTGGTAATAGGCGGTCGCCATGCGCTGGTCGATGCGGGCGAAGACCTCCAGCGTCGGCACGATGTCCAGGAAGGCGACGCGCTCCACCCGGTCCGGATGGTCGAGCACGAGGCGATGCGACACCCGCGCGCCCCGGTCGTGCCCGGCGAGGCGGAAGCGGTCGAAACCCAGCGCCGCCATCACCTCCACCTGATCGCGCGCGGTGGCGCGCTTGGAGTAGGTCTCATGCGCCGGATCGCCCGGCGGCTTGGAGGATTCGCCGTAGCCCCGCAGGTCGGCCGCCACCACCGTGAAGCGCTCGGCCAGTTTCGGGGCCACGCGGTGCCACATGACGTGGGACTGCGGAAAGCCATGCAGCAGAAGCAGCGGAGGCCCCTCGCCCCCGATCAGGGCGTTGATCTCCGCCCCGCTGGTCGCGACGCGGCGGCGGGCGAATCCTTCGAACATGCGCGAGCCTCCCCCTTATCCGTTCGAGTGGCGGCCACGCTTGCCGAGCTTGCGGCGGCCTGGAAACCCTTGGCCCCGTTCGCGCGTTTTTCAGGCGATTGCTTGTGACCGCAACCGGGAGATTGCCATGCGTACCCTGAAGAAGCTTGTTCTTTTCGCCATGCTCGGCGCCGCGCTCGGCTCCACCCTCGCCGCCTGCAACACGGTCTCCGGCATGGGCGAGGACGTGCAGGCCGGCGGCCGTGCCATGGAGCGGTCGTCGGACAACGTCCAGAAGAAGATGTAAGGCTTCGGCCCGTCCTCCCCGCCCGCATCGCCGAAAGCGGCGGGCGGGGAAGACACGAAGCGTCAGCCCTGCATGCGCTTGATCGTGTTGGTCGTGCTCTGGCCGTCGACCAGTTCGGCCAGCACGACCTTGCCGCCGTAGCTCTGCACGAAACCGGCGCCGACCACCGTGGCGATGGTGTAGTCGGCCCCCTTCACCAGCACGTCGGGGCGCAGGGAGCGGATCAGCGTTTCCGGCGTGTCCTCCCCGAAGATCACCACCAGATCGACGCAGGCCAGCGAGGCGAGCACGGTCGCCCGCGCGGCCTCGTTCTGCACGGGGCGCGTCTCGCCCTTCAGGCGCTTGACCGAGGCGTCGCTGTTCAGCCCGACGATCAGCACGTCGCAGGCGGCCTTGGCCTGATTCAGCAAGGAAATGTGGCCGGGGTGCAGCAGGTCGAAGCAGCCGTTGGTGAAGCCCACCCGCTTGCCGCGCGCGCGCTGCCGTTCCGCCCACTCCACGGCCTGGGGCAGGGCCGCCACCTTCTGCTCCCCGCTGCGCCATTCCTGCTCGTGAAGCGCGGACAGCAGTTCAGGCGCGCGGACGACCGCCGTGCCGACCTTGCCCACCACGATCCCGGCGGCGAGGTTCGCCAGACGCGCGGCGTCGGCCAGTTCCACGCCCACCGACAGGGCCGAGGTCAGCGTCGCCACCACCGTGTCCCCGGCGCCCGACACGTCGAACACCTCCCGCGCCTTGGCGGGCAGATGCGTCGCCTGATCGCGGGTGACGACGCTCATGCCGCGCTCGCTGCGGGTTGCCACGACGGCGTCGATGCCGCAGGTGTCGATGAGGAAGCGGCAGGCGGCCTCGACCTCCGCGTCGCTGTCGGCGGGCATGCCCGTGGCCTGCATCAACTCCTTGCGGTTGGGCGTCACGACGCTGGCGCCGCGGTAGCGGCCGAAGTCGTCGCCCTTCGGGTCCACCACGACCGGCAGGTTCGCCTCGCGCGCCGCGTGGATCAGCTGCATCACGAGGTCGTCGGTCAGCACGCCCTTGCCGTAGTCGGACAGGATCACGGCCCCCACCGTCAGCATGCCCGTGCGGGCGGCGACCATGACCTCCTCGGCCAGTTCGACCGGGGCGATGGTCTCCGCGTCGGCGCGCAGGAGCTGCTGGCGGCCGCCGATGAAGCGCGTCTTGACGGTGGTCTGGCGGCCGGGCTCCGCGATCAGGCCGCCGCCGTCGCCCGTCTCCTTCGCGACCAGCCGGACCAGCTCCAGCCCCGCCGCGTCCTCCCCCACCACGGAGACGAAGCGGCAGGCGGCCCCCAGCGCCATGACGTTGGCCGCCACGTTGCCGGCGCCGCCGAGCATGGCGGTCTCGCGCTCGATCCGCAGGACGGGGATGGGCGCTTCGGGGGAGACGCGGTCGACCGAGCCGTAGATGAAGCGGTCGAGCATGACGTCGCCGACGCACAGCACGCTGGCGCGGGACAGGGATTCGATGTGACGGGCAAGGTCGCTCATGCCTGACCTAGTACCAACCTTGCGCGGCGCGCGCCAGTGCAGAGCGTGCCTCACGCGATGGTGAACGGGCTTTGAATGGCCGCCAGGCGGGCGCGGTGATAGGTGAGGGAAGAGACAACGGACGGGAGGCGGGCATGGCGCGACGGTGGGGGCCGCCGCTGCTTCTGCTGGCGGGGCTGGCGGTGGCCCTGGCGCTGGGGCTGCACCGGCAGTTGACGCTGGACGCGCTGGCCGTGCACCGCGAGTCCCTGACGCGTTTCGTGGCGGAGGACGGGGCGCTGGCCGCCCTGGCCTATGTGGGGCTGTACGCGCTGGTCGTCGCCTTCTCCGTGCCGGGGGCGATGGTCCTGACGCTGGCGGGCGGGTTCCTGTTCGGGACGGTCGCTGGGACGGCCTACGCCGTGGCCGGGGCGACGGCCGGGGCGGTCGCCGTGTTCCTGGCCGCGCGCTCCGCCTTCGGCGGGCTGCTGCGGGCAAAGGCCGGGCCTTGGGTCGGGCGGCTGGAGCGTGGGTTTCGGGAGAATGCCTTCAGCTACACGCTGTTCCTGCGGCTGGTGCCGCTGTTCCCCTTCTGGCTGGTGAACCTCGTGCCGGCGGTGCTGGGCGTGCCGCTGGGGGTCTACGCGCTCGCCACGCTGGTCGGCATCGTGCCGGGGGCCTTGGTCTACGCCTCGGTCGGGAACGGGCTGGGCGCGGTGCTGGACGCTGGCGGACGGCCGGACCTGGGGCTGGTCTTCGCGCCGAAGGTGCTGCTGCCGCTGGTCGGGCTGGGGCTGCTGGCGCTGCTGCCGGTGGCGCTGAAGCGGTGGCGGCGATGAGGGAACTTCGCTGCGACCTGTGCGTGATCGGGGCCGGGTCGGGCGGGCTGTCCGTCGCGGCGGGGGCCGCGCAGATGGGCGCCGACACCGTGCTGATCGAATGCGGCGCCATGGGCGGAGACTGCCTGAACAGCGGCTGCGTGCCGTCCAAGTCCCTGCTGGCCGCCGCCAGGGCCACACCGCGCGTCGATTTCGCCGAGGCGCACGCGCATGTGCGGCGCGTGATCGACTCCATCGCCCCGCACGACAGCCAGGAGCGGTTCGAGGGGCTGGGCGTGCGGGTGATCCGCGAGTCGGCGCGCTTCATCGCGCCCGACGCGGTGGAGGCCGGCGGGACGGTGGTGCGGGCGCGGCGCTTCGTGCTGGCCACCGGTTCGCGGCCTCTGGTGCCGCCGGTGCCGGGGCTCGGCGACGTGCCCTTCCTCACCAACGAGACGCTGTTCGAGCGTACCTCCGCGCCGGACCATCTGCTCATCCTGGGCGGCGGCCCCATCGGGGTGGAGATGGCGCAGGCGCACCGGCGGCTCGGCGCGCGGGTGACGGTGGTCGAGAAGTCCACCCTGCTGCCCAAGGACGACCCGGAACTGGTGGAGGTCGTGCGCCGGCGGCTGGCAGCCGAGGGCGTCACCCTCATTGAAGGCGCCGCCGTCGCACGGGTGGAGCGCACCGGGAACGGCATCGCCATGGTCCTGGAAGACGGGCGGCGGGTCGAGGGCTCCGACCTGCTGGTCGCCGCCGGGCGCGCGCCGAACGTCGAGGGGCTGGGGCTGGAGGCGGCGGGCATCGTCACCGGCACGAAGGGCGTGGAGGTCGATGCGCGGCTGCGCACCACCAACCGGCGGGTCTATGCCGTGGGCGACGTGACGGGCGGGCCGGCCTTCACCCATGTGGCGGGCCAGCAGGCTTCCGTCGTCATCAAGAACGCGCTGTTCCGGCTGCCGGCCAGGGTAAGCTACGACGCCCTGCCCTGGGTCACCTATGGCGATCCGGAGCTGGCCCAGGTCGGGCTGACCGAGCCGGCGGCGCGGGAGCGGTTCGGCTCTGGCGTCCGGGTGCTGCGCTCCCCCTTCTCCGACAACGACCGGGCGCGGACAGAGGGCGCGGCGGACGGGCTGGTGAAGCTGGTCGCGACGAAACGCGGGCGGCTGCTGGGGGCGGGCATCGTCGGCCCCCACGCCGGGGAGCAGATCGCGCTGTGGTGCCTCGCCGTCGCGAAGCGGATGAGCGTCGGCGACGTGGCGGGCCTGACCCTGCCCTACCCCACCCTGGCGGAAGCCGGAAAGCGCGCGGCTGGCGCCTTCTACACGCCCACCCTGTTCGGCCCGCGCACGCGGCGGCTGGTGCGGTTCCTGGGGTGGTTCGGCTGAATCACTGGAAGGCGGGAACGGTGCGGCGCAGATCGCCGGTGCCGTTGGCGAAGGTCAGGGTCAGCTGGCCCGACACCTCGCCCTCCGCACCGCCCATGCTGTCCGGCGGGGCCGGTGTGACGGGGATGCCGGCGGCGTCCAGCGCCCGTCCGAGGTCGCCGGTGCGGTCGGCGGGCACGGCGAAGGTGATGACCGCCATCACGTCGGAGAACAGGGAATGATCGACGATCCATCCACCGGAACCGCTGATGGCGTCGGACACCGCCATCAGCGCCGCGTTGCGGTCGGTCCGCACAACCGCTTCGATCCGCAGAAATCGCATCGCGCCAACTCCTGATTGTCCTCCTCCGGTATGGTCCCGCTCCGGCCCGGTGTCAACGCCGCCTAGGCAGTGGGACCCGCGGGGCGTACCATGCCGGCGTCCTTCCCCCCTCCGCAGCGCCGGTCCCATGCCGCTCCCGCCCGTGACGAGAAGCCTGTCGGCCAAGCTGCTGGTGTTGACGGTGCTGTTCGTCATGCTGGCGGAGGTGCTGATCTACACCCCCTCCATCGCGCGCTTCCGCCTGACCTACCTGGAGGAGCGGCTGGCCGCCGCCCACCTCGCCGCGCTGTCGGTGGAGGCCTCGCCCACCATGATGGTGGCGATGGGGCTCCAGGAAAAGCTGCTGGCCCATGTCGGCGCCCGCGCGGTCGATCTGGTGCAGCCGGACTCGCGCGTCTACATGCTGGCGCGCTCCATGCCGCCGCGCATCGACGCCGTCTTCGACCTGCGCGACGCCACGGCCGCCTCGCTGATCGCCGACGCCTTCGTGGCGCTGGCGCAGACGGGGGACCGCGTCATCAAGGTGATCGGCCAATCGCCCAAGGACCCGGCCTTCCGCGTGGAGGTCGCGCTGGACGAGCGGCCGATGATTGACGCCATGCTCGACTATTCGGGCCGCATCCTGGCGCTGTCGGTGGTGATCTCGCTGATCACGGCGGGGCTGGTGTTCCTGGCGCTGAACGGGCTGCTGGTGCGCCCGATGCGGCGGCTGACGGCCAGCATGGTTGCTTTCCGCCGCGCCCCGGACAACACCCCGCCCATCGAACCCAGCTCCCGCACCGACGAGATCGGCGTGGCCGAGCGCGAGTTGGCCGGGATGCAGGACACCGTGCGCACTGCTTTGCGCCAGCGGGAGCGGCTGGCCGCGCTCGGCACCGCGGTCACCAAGATCAACCACGACCTGCGCGGCATCCTGTCCACGGCGGCGCTTCTGTCCGAACGGCTGGCCGAGAGCACCGACCCGGAGGTGCGGCGCGTGACGCCCCGGCTGATGGACTCCATCGACCGGGCGGTGGAGCTGTGCGGCCAGACGCTGGCCTACAGCCGCGACGGCGTGCTGCCGCTGCAACGGACGCCGCTGGACGCGCGGGCGCTGGTGGAAGAGGCCGGGCAGGAGGTGCTGGCCGGAACCAGAAGCGAGGCGCGCTGGGACAACCGGGTGCCGGCGGGACTGACCGTCCGGGCGGACGCGGTGCAACTCGGCCGTGCGCTGGTCAATCTGGGGCGCAACGCCGTGCAGGCCGGCGCCGACGCGGTGACCGTGACGGCCGAGCGGCGCGACGGCACGCTGGCGCTGCTGGTCGCGGACAACGGCCCCGGCCTGCCGCCCCGCGCGCGGGAGAACCTGTTCCAGCCCTTCGCCGGGTCGGCGCGGGCGGGCGGCATCGGGCTTGGCCTCGCCATCGCGCGGGAAGTGCTGCGCGCCCACGGCGGGGAGCTGCGGCTGGTGGAGAGCACCGGCGCCGGCACCGTCTTCGCGCTGGAGCTACCGATGGAGGAGCCTGCGGCGGACGGCACGTCCATGCCGCATTGATTTCCGGCCGCCGCCCGCGCAAAATTCGCCCATAAGCAACAGGCCGGGCCAAGCCCGGCCCTCATAAGCAACCAGCCGGACAAAGCCCGGCACTATGGACGAGGGGAAGAGACGTGGAAGGTACTGGACGGTGGATCGTCGGGGGCGTGCTCGGCCTCCTGGCATTCCTGGGGTTGCTCGCGGCGTCGCGGGCGGCGGACGAGGCGTTCTATTACGGTGGCTGGATCCTGGCCATCGGCAGCGTGGTCGCGATCTTCTATATGGTCGTGAAACACTACGACCGCATGGACGAGCAGATCGCCCGGCATCGCGGGCACTGACACCCATCGACGCCGACCGCGCGCATCAAGGGGGAGGCTGAATCATGCCTTGGGATCCCGAACAATACGCGCGGTTCGACGCGTGGCGCCGCCGCCCGGCCTACGACCTCGTGGCGGCGCTGCCCTCCCTGCAGCCCCGGACGGTGGTCGATCTCGGTTGCGGCGGCGGTCACCTTGCCCGCTTGCTGGCCGAGCGCTGGCCGGACGCGGACGTGCTGGGGGTGGACAACTCCCCGGCCATGCTGAACTGGGCGGAGGGCACCAACTCCCGCGTGCGCTGGCTTCAGGCCGACCTGCGGACGTGGCGCCCGCAGTGGCCGGTGGACCTGCTGATCTCCAACGCCGCGCTGCACTGGCTGGACGACCACGAGCGGCTGTTCCCGGAACTGCTGCAATCGCTGGCGCCTGGCGGCGTGCTGGCCGTGCAGATGCCCCGCAACTTCGACGCCCCCTCCCACCGCCTGCTGTACGAGACGGCGGAGGAAGGCCCCTGGGCGGACAGGCTGGCGGAGGTGCTGCGCACCAAGCCGGTGCACGCCCCGCAGGCCTATTATGACTGGCTGAGCCCGCGCGCCGCGCGCGTGGACATCTGGGAGACCGAGTATCTCCAGGTCCTGAACGGCGACGTGCCGGTCCTGCAATGGACGCGCGGCACCACGCTGGTCCCGGTCATGGAAACCTTGCAGGGGGAGGAGTTGGACGCCTTCCTCGCCGCCTACCGGGCAAAGCTGGACACCGCCTACCCCCAGCACCCCGACGGCAACACCCTGTTCCCCTTCAAGCGCCTGTTCATCGTGGCGAGGGTGTAGACGGCATTGGCCGGAGCGGTTCAGGCCGCAACGGCAATTTGCCCCTGACCCTTGCGCTTGGCCGGGCGGACGGTGATCTCCACGTCGCAGTCCAGATCGGTCAGGAAACGCAGCAGCCGGTCGAGGGTAAAGCCCGACAGCTTGCCGCGCATGAGGGCGGAGACCTTCGGCTGGTCGATGCCGAGAAGCTGCGCCGCATCCTTCTGGGTCAGTTCCCTCTCGCGGATGAGACGGCAGATTTCCGCGGCGATGTTCGCCTTGGCGAGATGAACCTCGGCCTGCTCCACACCGAGGTCCGCGAAGACATTTCCGCTGCTTGCGGTCGCATCGGTCATCCTGTTTCCTCCTGCCGGCGACGGTGGTCGTCCTCTGCGGCCTTGAGACGCGCCTTGATCAACGCGATGTCCGCCTGGGGCGTTGCGGCCCCCTGCTTCGATTTCTTCTGAAAGGCGTGCAAGACGTAAACGCTTGATTCGAATTTGACCGTGTACACCGCGCGATAGGTGTCGCCGTCGAAATCGTCGACGATTTCCAGGACGCCGGCCCCGCCAAAGCCCTTGAGCGGCTTGGCGTCGGGATGCTTTTCGCCGGCCTGGGCCAGGAAAATGCCGAAGCCCATGACTTGCTTTACATCGTCCGGAAAGCGCGACAGGTCCTTAAGCGAGGACCCGATCCAACGAACGGTCTTGAGTGTGTCGGCCATGTGGGCGCCCCTCCTTAGGGCGCAAAATCAATCGACGCCCCCACGGCGAGGGTATCCCTCGGTGCTTGAGCATTCGGACATTCCTTAGTTTGTGCGCCTTAGTGCGCGTGCTTCTTAATGATAGGCCGGCTTTTACCTGAGACGCATATATGCCTTTTTTGGCATACTTTCAAGACCGAACTCGCGGGAGCGCCACACGCTCCTACGGCTGCGGCGGGCGCGGCTTCTGGCCGTTGAGGATCGACGCGACGGCGACGGCGTTGGTTCCGGCCTTGGTGCCGATGGCCGCCAGGGTGTCGGTGTTGGTGGCCTCGATGTTCGCCCCCTTCAGCACCAGGATGGCCTTGTCGGCGGTCAGGCCGAAGACCGGGGCGGCGGTTTCCAGCGGGGCGTTGGACAGGGCGCGGACCATCGCGCCGGGACCGCCGCCGGGCGACGGGTTGGTGCCGGTCAGGCTGATCATGGCGACCGCGACCACCGCCGTGACGGCGAAGGCGCCCAGCGCCGGCTTGCGTTTGAAGTACTGGGTGAACGCCTTCCAGTTCCGGACGAGATGCCAGATCCCCAAGGCGCCGAAGCCGAGGCCCAGCCATTCGTGCGCGTTGCGCACCAGATTGGGGTTCCACTTGTAGAACAGCATGATCCCCGACACGGTCGAGACCATGAACAGCACCGTGACGACCGGTGTGACGATGGTGCGGGAGATGGAAAAGGACGGGGACGACATCGCGGAAGCCTGCTGACCGATGAACAAAACAGCGGCCAAGCTGACGCCGGTTTGTAAATGTTTGATGTCGAGCGGGCGCGCCTTGCGTAACAGAGTGTAACAGCGCCGCGCCGGCCCTCACACCCCGTCGATGTAGGCCAGCAGCGGGTCCCAGTCGGCGCGGTGCTCCGCCGCGCGCTTGCCGGGCAGGTCGAAGAGGCTGAGGCCGGACGCGGCGGCGTCCGCGTAGATCTGGCTGTCGCGCAGGCGGGTCACCACGCGGTGCCCCACCCCGCCCAGGAACTGGTCCAGCCGGTCGGCGGCCTTGGTGCGGGCGCGCAAGCGGTTGCCGACCACCGCGACCGACTTCTTGTTGCGGGCGATGGACTTCAGCTCCTCCAGCTTGCCGAGGAAGCGCTGGGTCGCCTGCTCGTCGAAGGCGCTGGGCAGCACCGGCAGGACGACGACGTCCACCATGCGGACCAGATCCTCGATCTGCTTGGTCTTCAGCGCGGCGGGCGCGTCGATGATCAGGCGTTGCGTGCCCCTGGGCGCGTCGGTGAAGTCCTTGGCCCAGTCGAGCCCGACCAGGGCCGCCGCGCTCACCGGCCGGCGGTCGATCCAGCCCAGCGCGGAGCGCTGGCGGTCCACGTCGGCCAGAACGGTGCGCTGCCCCGCCCCGGCGTAAGCGGCCGCGAGGTGGGTGGCGATGGTGGTCTTGCCGCAACCGCCCTTGATGTTGGCGACGAGGATCGTGCGCATGGAGGAGGAGATTACGCCTCCCGCACAGGCTTTGACCAGAAGGGTTTCGCCCCGGCGAATCCCTCCCACAGGCCGACCAGCGCCGCTTCGCCGTCGGCCACGCCGCGGGCGTGCCAGCCGATGACGATGCCGGCGGCGCGCGGCTCGCCCGGCTTGGGCCGGCTGCCGTCGTCGTGCAGCTCGTGCAGCAGGCGGGTCGCCGTCGCCACGTCGTTCAGGTGGCCCAGCGCGTCCTGGAAGGCGGCGAGCTGCTGGATGTAGCGGCGGGCCGGCTTGTCCTCGTACAGGCTGCGGAAGAATTCGGCCGCGTAGCGCAGCTTCTTCAGCGCGATGCGCAGCTCGTGCCGTTCGGTGACCGACAGGTCGGCGAAGCCCTGGCCGGCGCGGCGGGCCTTCTTGGCGCGGCGCGACAGCAGATGGTCGGCCAGATCCTCCACCGGTTCGAACAGGCGGGCGGACCGCTCGGTGACGTTCTGGGCGCGCCAGCCGCGCGACTCGACCCAGGCGCCGAGCTTCAGCAGGAAGATCGTGTAGCGGTCGGACTGGATCGCCTCCCGCGCCGCCTCGTAGGCGCGGTCGCGCTTGGCCGACGCGGCGGCGGCGAGCGCGTCGATGTCCTCCTGCAGGGGCTTGCCGTGCCCGTCGGCGCGGTGGAAGGCGTCGCGCACCGGCGCCAGCAGTTCGGTCAGGAAGACGTCCCAGTCGCGCGCCGGGCCGAGGTTGCCGCCCAGCCACTTCACTTCCCCCACCACCCAGCCGTACTGGTCGGCGGGGATGAAGGGCCGGAACAGGGCGAGTGCGGAGCGCAGGCGGCGCAGCGCCACGCGCATCTGGTGGATGCCTTCCGGATCCTCGCCCTTCACCGACACCGCCTCGTTGGCGGCGAGGTGGTTGACGCAGGTGCGGACGATGCGGGCCAGCGCGCTTTCCACCGTCGTGTCGGGGTCGAGCGTCAGCTTGCCGGCCTTCACCACCGCGTCCCCGGTCCCGTCCGCGAGCGCATAGCCGCGCTCCGCCTTGGTGCGGGGGTCGAGGCGCAGGGGGGCGGCCTTGGCCAGCTCCAGCGCCAGCTCGTAGAGGGCGGCGGGGGAGCCCTGCTTCAGTTCCAGCTCCACCTCCGACACGGGGACGGAGCCGCCGTCCGGCGTGCGGATGTCGCCGCGGTCGAAGGCGACCTCAATAGTGCTGGCCGAGTCGCCCTCGCCCATCGTCACGATGCGGACGGTGCGCTGGATAACGGTGGTGAAGAGGGGGATCAGCTCCGACTCGCCGACCGGACCGAGCAGGTCCAGCGCCTCCGGCGGCTCGATCCGCGACAGATCGGGGGTGGGCCCGTCCACCGGCATCTCCCACTCCGCGCGGCCCAGCGCGTCGCGGTCGGGGGCGCCCTTCACGGTCTGGATGTGGCGGTCGCCGACCTTGCGCACCCGCAACGCCACCATCCGCCGGGCGAGCCGGCGGTCGGCGGTGTCAAAATAGGCGCTTTCCAGGGTCTTGGTGACCGGCTTTCCCGTCGCGCGGGACGCGATGGCGGGAGAGGATTGGAGCGTCGCCATGTCGTCGGGCTTGACGGCCAGCTTCAGCTCGGTTTCCCGGTTGGACTCCGCTTCGACCATATGTGCCCCGACGTTTTCCCGGTGGATTCCGTGTTGCACAGCCCCCCGCCACGGTCAAGTTACAGAACGGTTACGCTTTTGTTGCATCAAGGCTTCTCGAAGACCAGAAGCTTGGACATGTAGGCGAGCGTCGTGTCGCGCAGGCGCAGGCCGGCGTTGCCGAACAGGGCCGGCAGGTCGTCGCGCGCGTAATGGGCGTAGAAGGGCTCGTGGAAGGCTTGCGGGAACAGGTCGATCAGCCCGTCCAGGGCCGGGTTGTCGCCGTACTGGATGCTGTCCATGAAGACCAGGATGCCGCCGGGCTTCAGCACGCGGGCCATCTCCCGGGCGACCTGGGCGCGGATCTTGGGCGGCAGCTCGTGGAACAGATAGATGCAGGTGACGATGTCCTGCGAGCCTTCGGCGAGCGGCATCGCCTCCGCCGCCGCCTGGACCAGCGACGAACTGCGCGCCCAGGGGGTGAGGTTGCGCCGCGCCTCCCGCAGATAGGCCGGGGAGAGGTCCAGCGCGGTCACCGGCAGGCGCGGGTGGTTGTCCTTCACGAAGGTCAGGAAGCGCCCGGTCCCCGCCGCCACGTCCAACAGGCGTCCGTCGGCGACGCGGCGGTCGCGCAGATGGCGGAAGATGGGCACCAGCGCCTGCCGGCGCATGGCGTCCGCCCCGCCGCCGAACAGGACCTCCACCTGATGGTCGTAGAGCCGCGCGCTCTCCTCCGTCAGGTAGCCGCCGGTCTGGTAGTGGAAGTTCTGGCGGTAGTAGGCGGGCAGGCTTTCGGAGCCGGGCGGCGGGTTCGCCCGCACCTCCGTCGCCACATGGTCGCGGCGGCGGCGGGACACCGCCGGCACGTCGCGGAAGAAGGCCGCGGCGTCGGTCAGCACGCGGCGCGGGTCGGGAACGAGATCGTGCGGCAGCCGGTAGTAGCCGGCCTCGATGTTGGCAAGGTCGCGGGCCAGCAGGGCGCGCAGTTCCTCCAGGATGGCGCGGGTGTCGGGGACGGGGCGGCCGGGCGCGTGCCTCAGCCGCGTCGGGCCGTTCAGCCGGTTGCCGAGCCGGGCGGCCAGCATGTACTGGCCGAGGAACCACGCCACGCGGGCGGACTGGCTCGCCGCATAGGCCAGCCTTGGGGCCAGCCTTGGGGCCAGGCGGGGAGCCAGGGGGGCGGAAGCGGATGTCGTCATGAGTTAACAAATGGGGGCCGCGACGGCGGGCGCCCAGCACTGCCCCTTTTCCCCGCGCCCCATCGTCACATATGGCATCGCCGCGAAGGGAGAAGCCCACGCGGGGCGTTGCAAAGCGGGCGATGCTGTGCTGGATTGCGCCCCAAAATTTAAACCGTCAAAGTTTGAACCTTGGGGAAACAGCGGCCATGACCGAGTTCAACACCATCGACGACCTCGACGTGAACGGCAAGACGGTGCTGGTGCGCGCCGACCTGAACGTGCCGATGCAGGACGGCAAGGTGTCCGACACCACCCGCATCGACCGTCTGGCGCCGACCCTGACGGAGCTTGCGAAGAAGGGCGCGAAGGTCGTCGTCCTGTCGCACTTCGGCCGGCCGAAGAACGGCCCGGACGCCAAGAACTCGCTGCGCAACGTGCTGGAGGCGCTGAGCGCCGCCGTCGGCCAGACCGTCGCCTTCGGCGAGGACTGCGTGGGCGAGAAGGCGAAGGCCGCCATCGCCGGCGTGCAGCCGGGCAACATCGTGCTGCTGGAGAACACCCGCTTCCACGCCGAGGAAGAGAAGAACGATCCGGCCTTCGCCAAGCAGATTGCCGAGCTGGGCGACGTGTACGTGAACGACGCCTTCTCCGCCGCGCACCGCGCCCACGCCTCGACCGAGGGTGTGGCCCACCACCTGCCGGCCGCCGCCGGCCGCCTGATGCAGGCCGAACTGGAGGCCCTGACCAAGGCCCTGGAGAAGCCGGAGCGCCCGGTCGCCGCCGTCGTCGGCGGTGCGAAAATCTCCACCAAGCTGGACCTGCTCGGCAACCTCGTCCGCAAGGTGGACATGCTGGCGCTGGGCGGCGGCATGGCGAACACCTTCCTCTACGCGCAGGGCGTGGACGTGGGCGCCTCGCTCTGTGAAAAGGACATGGCCGACCAGGCCCGCGCCATCATGGAGACGGCCAAGGCGTCCAACTGCGAGCTGCTGCTGCCGGTGGACTTCATCGTCGCCAAGGAGTTCAAGGCCGGTGCCGCCAACCGCGCCGTCGCCGCGAACGCCATCGGCGCCGACGAGATGGCGCTGGACGTCGGCCCGAAGACGGTCGAGTTCCTGGGCCTGAAGCTCCAGGGTGCGAAGACCATCGTGTGGAACGGCCCGCTGGGCGCCTTCGAGATCCAGCCCTTCGACGCCGGCACCAACGCCGTGGCCGGTCTGGTTGCCGAGCGCACGTCCGAAGGCGGCCTGTTGTCGGTGGCCGGCGGCGGCGACACGGTGGCGGCACTGGCCCACGCCGGCGTGGAAGAGAAGTTCACCTACATCTCCGCCGCCGGCGGCGCCTTCCTGGAGTGGCTGGAAGGCAAAGACCTGCCGGGCGTCGCCGCTCTGAAGAAGAAGTAAGACCTGTTTTGATCAAGGAAAAAGGCGGAAGGAGCATCCCTTCCGCCTTTTTCTTTTCCGGGCATCCGTAGGCATTCGTAGGTTGGGTTGAGCGTCAAGCGAAACCCAACACCCTCGCCATGGCAAACCTGTTGGGTTTCGGCTGCGCCTCAACCCAACCTACGCCGGCTTTACCGGACATTCGTGAATTGGGCCGGGACGCGGAGAGAACACCCCGGCCTCCTGGAGCAGCGACCGTTGCGCTCCGCCCCGGCCCGGCCCAACCCACCGCTGCCCCGTCACCGCAGAAGCGGTACCGGGGTCAGGGGGAAGCCCGCCGGGGTGTCGCCCGTTTCGGCGACGGCGTCCGGCGGAAGCAGCGTGTAGAGCGCCTTGACGTAGCGGGCCAGCGCATCGCGGCCCTCCGGCGTCAGGCTGTAGAAGGACTGCGGGCGGCCGTCGCCGGTTTCCCGGCGGACGGCCACATAGCCGGCGGCCAGCAGCTTCTTCATGTGCGAGTCGAGGTTGCCGTCGGAGACGTCCAGCCGGCTCTTGATCTCGGTGAAGGTCGCCTCCCCGGTGCCGGCGAGAAAGGCGGCGAGCTGGGTCCGCAACGGCTGGTGCAGCAGCGGGTCGAGCGGCTCCATCGTTGGTCCCATTCTGATCCGTCTTTCCGTTCCGGCCTTACTTCTTGTCGAAGCTGGCGCTCAGCTTGCCGGGGCTGACGCCGTCGCCGCCCGGCAGAAGAATTTCGAACCGGCTGCTGGTGGCGTTGTCGCCGCGCTCCCACGTCTTGCCGTCGAAGCTGACCCACTCGCGATACGTATAAATGTCGCGCTTGGTGCTGACTTCCAAGGTTTTCTCGTCCGTGCGCTGCAGCAGGTCGCCCTTGACGGACGCCACCACCGGCAGCGGCGCGCCGGCCGGGTAGAGCAGCACGAAGTTCTTGTCGGCCGGGGCCGGCTGGCCGTAGCGCACGACGGGAAGCTTCGCCATCTCGTCCGCCGAGGGCGGAATGCCGGCGCAGGCGCTCAGCGAAGCCGCGGCGGCGAGGCAAAGGGCGATTTTGGACAGATGGCGTGTGGACAAGCGGGTGGCGTTGCCGATGCTCATGGCTCGGGTCCTTCTCTTGGGGTGTGGTTGGGGTGGTAAAAGGTGCCGCGGCGCCGTCAGGGGCCGGGCGTTGGGAAGCGCGTGACGAGGAGGGAGGTCTCGACCGCCGGGCCGCGGGCCGGGTCGAGGGTGATGGTCCAGGACGGCATGGTGATCGAGATGTTGCTCGACGCGCGGGCCCAGCCGCCGTCACCCACGCGGAAGCGCTCGGTCGGGCGGCCGTCCTGGAACAGCACCTCCACGGGCTCCCGCAGGGTCAGCGGCAGGGTGAACGGTCCTTCGACGTCGAGCAGGTTGCCGCTGATGGCGAGCGTCACGGGAACGGCGGCGCCGGCCGGGAGGGTGACCAGCGCGGGGCCGCTCGTCACCGGATTCCGGCGGTAGGACTCCAGCGACAAGCGCGGCGCCGCGTCATCCACCGCGCGCTGCCCGGCAAGGCGGGCGCCCAGGGGGAGGCCGAGCACCACCAGGATCCAGGCCACGGTCTGCGCCATGCGGTGCCACGCCGGACGGCGGCGCCCGTGGTCCAGCATGCCGGCCAGCAGCGGCAGCCCGAGCCCGCAGAAGGAGGCGGCGATCCAGCGCGTCTGGTCGTAGTCGAGCCGGGCGACCAGCGTCCCCGCCCCGATCAGGATGGCGGTGGCGCCGACCCACTCCAGCAGTTCTTCGGAAAACAGGCCGTGCACGTAGAGGCCGATGCCCAGCAGGATCACCCAGGCGGCGCAGATCATGTAGCCGCCGCCGAAGAAGAAGGTGGCGAAGGTCAGCAGCGTGCCCATCGCCACCAGCAGCCACCAGACCTTCAGCACCTGCCGGTGCACGAAGGACCAAGTCTCGTCCCGCTGCTGCTTGACGCGGCGGGTCAGGTGCCAGTCGATCAGGCCCGCCGCCCCCAGCACCGCCGTCAGCAGGGCCAGCCAGGCGAAGGCCCGCATCTCGTTGGAAGGTATCTGCTGGGGCGTGAAGATCAGGTCGCTGACCACCAGCAGCCCGCCGCCCGACAGCCCCCACAACAGCAACGTGTGCCGCTCGATCCGCAAATTGCGGTGGCCCGAGGACAGCATGGACTGGATGGCGAAAAGCTGGCGGTTGACGGCGTCGCTCACGGCTTGACCTCCTTACCGGCAAGTCGATGACTTGCCGTATTGCGCTCAAACGCCACGCAGGCTTTTCCGCACCAACCACAAAAGAATTGGGAGGCGCGGCGCTTGGTCGGGCGCTCCGGCGTGCGCATGAACGGAGGAGGTCCGTTCATGCGCACGCCGGCATCACTCTGTTTCGCAGAGTTATGTCACTCTGCGTTTCAGAGTGTCAAGCGGTTTCGAGCGACGCCGGGCATCATCCTTCAACCGGCGCGGGAATGGCGCCCGGTGCCGGGCCGGTTTCCACCTCGTCCGGGCGGTGCGGGAAGGCCAGGGCCGCCAGGAAGATCGCCGCCCCGCCCGCCGCCAGAACCAGGAACACCAGCGCGAAGCCGCCCGTGCGGTCGTGCAGGGTCGCGACCAGCGGCACCGCCGCAGCACTCGACGCAAAGGACACGAGGTAGCGGATGGCGTAGGCCCGTGCCCGCCACGCCTCGTCGGTGTACTTCGCGACCATCGTGTCGTTGATGGTCACCTGCCCGAAGATCGCGAACATCGCCACCACCGACACCGCGACCAGGACCGCGTTCTCGGCACTCGCCGCCAGGAACAGGCAGGGGGCCTGCAACAGCGACAGCGGGATGAAGATGCGGCGCAGGGTGTGGCGGTCCACCAGACGCCCGACGATCCATTGCGAGGTCGCCCCCACCACATAGACCGCGCAGAGCAGCGCCCCGATGCCCAGCGGCGTGGCCGCCAGCGCGCCGACACGCTCGTCGAACAGCTTGGGCAGGGCGATGACCGCGGCGTTGAAGACCAGGCTGCCGAAGACCGTCGTCACGGCCAGCACCCCGAAGGCCCGCACCACCACGGCACGCGGCAGGGCGGCGGCGGACTTGGCCCCGGCCTTCGGCGCGACCGGCGAATCGGGCACCAGCGCCAGCATGGCGACGCCCATCAGCATGCAGGCGATCCCCGGCGCCACGAAGGCGGCGCGCCAGCCGAACCACTGGGTCAGCCCACCGGTGGCCAGTGCCGCGACGGCGATGCCCAGGTTGCCCCAGACGCCGTTGATGCCGATGGCGCGCCCCAGCCGCTCCGCATGGGCGGTCAGCAGGGCCGTGCCCACGGGGTGGTAGATGGCGCCGAACAGGCCGATCCCCGTCAGCCCCGCCGCCAGCCAGAAGGGCGTCGGCGCGAAGCCCGTCGCGATGGAGGCCGCCCCCATGCCCAGGAAGAAGACCACCATCATGTTGCGCCGGCTCCACAGGTCGCCGAGCCAGCCCGCTGGGATCGACCCCGCCCCGAAGGCGATGAAGCCGCCGAGCGAGAGCGGCAGAAGCTCCCCATAGGACAGGCCGAATCCGTCGCTCATGCCGAGGACGGCGGTCGGGAAGACCAGCATCAGCAGATGGTCCATGAAATGGCCGGCGTTGATGAACGCGATCACACGCTGTGGTCGGGGTGGCATGGCGGGTTTCCTTTTCTCCAGTCCGTTGCAACGCTGGACAGGATAGGCGCGTCCGCTAGGATGTGTCCGGCCAACTTTCGTCGCGAAACGGACAGCTTCCCGTGCGAGCCCCAACCCTCAGCCCCTGCGATCTGGAGCATCTGCCCCACCCCGTCCTCGCCATGGCGAAGGAGTACGCGCACGGCACGCTGGTGCCGCCGCACCGGCATGGGCGGGCGCAGCTTCTCTTCGCGACGCGCGGCACCATGCGGGTGACGACGGATGAAAGCGCCTGGATCGTCCCGCCGCTGCGCGCCGTCTGGATCCCGCCGGGGACGGAGCACGCGCTGGCGATGACCGGGGCGGTGTCCATGCGCACCCTGTTCCTGCGCGCGGAGATCGCCCCCTTCCTGCCGTCCACCGCCTGCCGGGTGATGGAGGTGTCCCCCCTGCTGCGCGCGCTGATCCTGGCGGCGGTGGCCGAACCCTTCTGCGCCGACGAGCCGCCCTCGCGGCGCGTGGAGCTGGTCACCGGCCTGATGCTGGACGAGCTGGCGCGCGCGGCGGAGGTGCCCCTGCGCCTGCCCCTGCCCCGCGACGCGCGGCTGCTGGCGCTGTGCCGCGCCCTGCTGGACGACCCGGCGCGCGACGACACGCTGGAAAGCTGGGCCGAAAGCGCCGGCGCCAGCGCCCGCACGCTGGCCCGCCTGTTCCTGCGCGACACCGGCCTGACCTTCGGCGCGTGGCGCCAGCAGGCCCGGCTGGCGGAGGCCGTGGCGCAGCTGGCGCTCGGCAAGCCGGTGGCCGAGGTGGCGCGGGCCGCCGGCTACGACAGCGCCAGCGCCTTCACCGCCATGTTCCGCCGCGCCCTGGGAACCGCGCCCAGCGTCTACCTGGACACTATTCCCCCTCGCCCGCCTCCGGCGGGCGAGGGATACTTTTAATCTTGCATATGACCGCGCCATCCCCGATATAAGGCGCGGGAGGCTGGCGGCGGACGAGTCCCTCGCCAACCCGGTCAGGTCCGGAAGGAAGCAGCCGCAACGAGTTTCGGCTCGGGTCGTTTGTCCAGTCTCCCACCTTCCCCTCATCCATCGGTGATAGCGAATTGAAACGGCGACAGCTTCGCGCCGTGACGCTATTCTGCGCTCCGTCGTGAAGCCGATTTCCGGGCCAGCCGCGTGACCGATACCACCGTTGCCGAATCCTCCCTGTCCGAAAACGGGGCCAGTTCCTCGAACGGGCTCGCCTACCGGGTCCTGGCGCGCAAATACCGCCCGAAGACCTTTGCCGAGCTGATCGGGCAGGACGCGCTGGTCCGCACCCTGACCAACGCCATCAACTCCGGCCGCATCGCGCAGGCCTTCATGCTGACCGGCGTGCGCGGCGTGGGCAAGACCACCACCGCCCGAATCATCGCGCGCGCGCTGAACTGCACCGGGCCGGACGGCACCGGCGGGCCGACGGTCACCCCCTGCGGCGTGTGCGACAACTGCCGCGCCATCGCCGAGGACCGGCACGTCGACGTGATGGAGATGGACGCCGCCAGCCACACCGGCGTCGACGACATCCGCGAGATCATCGAGGGCGTGCGCTACTCCCCCGTCTCCGCCCGCTACAAGCTGTACATCATCGACGAGGTCCACATGCTCTCCAAGAGCGCGTTCAACGCGCTCCTGAAGACGCTGGAGGAACCGCCGGCCCATGTGAAGTTCGTCTTCGCCACCACCGAGATCCGCAAGGTGCCGGTCACGGTGCTGTCGCGCTGCCAGCGGTTCGACCTGCGGCGCGTCGACGCGCAGGTGCTGAAGGACCACTTCACCCGCGTGACCGAATTGGAAGGCGCTCGCATCGAGCCCGACGCGGCCAGCCTGATCGCGCGCGCCGCCGACGGGTCGGTGCGCGACGGGCTGTCGCTGCTCGATCAGGCGATCGCGCTGGCCGCCGGCACCGTGACGGCGCAGCAGGTGCGCGACATGCTGGGCCTCGCCGACCGGTCGAAGGTGATCGACCTGTTCGAGGCCGCCGTCTCCGCCCGCCCGGCGGAGGCCATGGACATCCTGGCCGACCTGCACCGCGTCGGCGCCGACCCGGTGGTGATCCTCCAGGATTTGCTGGACCTCGTGCACAACCTGACCCGCCTGAAGGTGGTGCCGGACAACGCCAACGACCCCTCCCTGCCGGAGGCGGAGCGCACGCGCGGCGCCTCCCTGTCCACCAGGCTGGGCATGCCGGCGCTGACGCGCGCGTGGCAGCTGTTGCTGAAGGGGCTGGGCGAGGTGCAGGCCGCCCCGGTTCCACAGCAGGCGCTGGAGATGGTCATCGTGCGGCTGGCCTACGCCGCCGACCTGCCGACTCCGGGCGAGCTGATCCGGCAGTTCCAGAACCTGAACAACGGCGGTGGCGCCGGCAACGGCGGCGGTCCTGCGCCGCGCGGTCCGGGCGGCGGGCCGGTGGCGGTCGCCGGGAACAACGTGCGGGCGGTGGCCCGGCCGGTGGAAGCCCCGCAGGCCGCGCCCCAGCCGGTGCAGGCCGTGGCCATCGCGGCGGCGGTTGCGGATGAGGACCGCGTGCCGATGCCGCGCGACTTCCGCACGCTCGTCCAGATCTTCGCCGAGAAGCGCGAGGGCGCGCTGTACGGCCACCTGACCGGCAGCGCGCATCTGGTGCGCATGGAGCCGGGGCGGCTGGAACTGCGCCTGACCACGCTGGCGCCGGCCACCCTGCCGAATCGCGTCGGCCAGCTGTTGACGGAATGGACCGGTCAGCGGTGGGTGGTCATCGTGTCGGACGCGCCGGGCGAACCGACCCTGATCCAGCAGGAGCAGGCCGCCCTCCAGCGCGCGCTGGCGGAGGCGGAGGCCAACCCCGTCGTGCGCGCCGTGCTGGACGCCTTCCCCGGCGCCAAGATCACCGAGGTCCGCGACCTCGCCGCGGCCGCCGAGGCCGAGCCCACGGTTGCGGATGACGGCGAGAACACCGACCTTATGGTTATGCAGCAGGAAGACGGGGTTTATTACCCGCTCGACGATGAAGGAGAATTCTGACCCATGAAGAACCTCGGCCAGATGATGAAGCAGGCCCAGCAGATGCAGGCCAAGATGGCGGAGATGCAGAACCGCCTGGGTGAGGTCGAGATGACGGGCCAGTCGGGCGCCGGCATGGTCAACGTCACCGTGAACGGCAAGGGCGAGATGAAGAAGATCAAGCTCGACAAGTCCATCGTCGATCCGGAGGACATCGAGGTTCTGGAAGACCTGATCATCGCCGCCTTCAACGACGCCAAGGCCAAGGTCGAGCAGCACGTCGCCCAGGAGACCCAGAACCTGATGGGCGGGCTGAAGCTGCCGCCGGGCATGAAGCTGCCGTTCTAATCACCGGGCGCGCCGCGCCGTGGGTTGGGCCACGCCGACGCTTGGCCCGACCCGCAACGAATGACGACGTGAATGATCGGACCTGAAATCGAGCGGCTGATCCAGCTCCTGTCCAAGCTGCCGGGACTGGGGCCGCGGTCGGCGCGGCGGGCGGCCCTGCATCTGATGAAGCGCCGCGACACGCTGCTGGTGCCGCTGTCGGAATCCATGGCCCTGGCTGCCGAGGCGATCCGCAACTGCTCGGTCTGCGGGAACCTGGACAGCCGTGATCCCTGCTCCGTCTGCGCGGACCACACGCGCGACCGCGCGACCATCTGCGTGGTGGAGGACGCCGGCGACCTGTGGGCGCTGGAACGCACGCGCGCCTTCCGCGGCACCTACCATGTGCTGGGCGGCACCCTGTCGGCCTTGCAGGGCGTGGGGCCGGACGACCTGAACATCCCCTCCCTGGTCGAACGCGCCAAGGACCCGGCGGTGACGGAGGTCATCCTGGCGCTGAACGCCACGGTGGACGGCCAGACCACCGCCCATGTGGTGACCGACCGCCTGGCCGGCACCGGCGTCTCCGTGTCCCGCCTCGCCCACGGCGTGCCGGTGGGCGGAGAGCTGGATTACCTGGACGACGGGACGCTGACGGCGGCGCTGAAGGCGCGGAGGCCGCTGTAGAGGTGGTCCCGGGGGGTGGGGTTGGACACAAGAGAAAAACAAAAGGTCCGCGGTGTG